>NZ_JBHWIE010000072.1:9403-20804 GCF_042732085.1 Actinosynnema sp. NPDC059797 | reverse complement strand
GGGGGCTTTCTCCTTTTCGGGGGGGGGGGGGGGGGGGGGGGGGGCCCCCCCCCCCCCCCCACCACCCCCGGCACCGGGACGTCCACCGCGCGGAGCGGTGTCCCCGCCACGCTGGACGAAGCCGACCCGTGCGGTCTGCTGGCCGAGGACGAGGTCGAGCAGGTCTTCGGGCCGATCGAGGTCACGCCCACCCGCGACGACTTCGGGTCCGCCAGCAGCTGCCGGTACGAACCGGGCGGGAGGTACCTCACCATCGACGTTCGCACCAACGCCGGGTTGGCCGACCTGCCCGCGACCAACCCGATGAGCGACCTCACGGTGGGTGACCACGAGGCGAAGTCGTGGGTGTCGACCGGTGGCAGTTGCTTCGTCGCCCTGGGCGTGTCGTCGTCCTCGCGGGTCGACATCGGGTTGAAGGCCGGACAGGGCGAGGACCCCTGCCCGTTCACCCACCGACTCGCCGGGCTGGTGGAGCCGAGACTGCCCTGAGGAGGGGAACCGATGGATCAGGCGACGACCCGCGTCGCGCCGGCGAAACCCGACGTCCTGTATTCCGGCCTGTCCCACGCGGAGCTGCACGGCGGTCTCAACGAGGGCAACCCCGGCGTGGTGGACGAGACGGGGCGCTTGTGGGGCGAGCTGCGCCGGGTGATGGTCGAGTTCAGCGAAGCCGTCGCCCGTGCCGCGAGCGCGAGCGCGCCGGAGTGGGAAGGCGAGGCGGGCGACGGGGCGCGGCAGGAGCTGTACGACCTGGCCCGGGGGGTCAACGCGTTCGCGTTCGCGGCCAACCAGGCCGGTGAGATGGCCGACGTGCAGGCGAGGGCGCTGGACGAGGCGCGGCGGAGGATGCCCCAGCTCCCCGCCGAGACGCTCACCCCCGATGCGATCGAGCAGCGGCTGGCGAGGATCACGGATCCGTTCGAGCTCGTGCGGCAGGCCTCCGCCGACCTCGCGGAGTACGCGCGGCAGCGGCGCGACCACCAGGTGGCCGTCCACGTGGTGGAGACCTACGACCGCATCCTCGCCGAGACCTCCGCCGCCCAGCCCGCGTTCGCCCCGCCACCGCCTCCTCCGCCTCCCCCGCCCCCTCCACCGCCCCCTCGCGTCCAGAAGCCCCGCACCGACCACCGCCGGTCCCTCCCGGAGAGCACGGGTCGGCAGGAGGCGGACGACACCGCCGTGGCACCGCTCCCGAGCGGCACGACGGCTCCCCAGGGGACGACGGCCACCACGCCCGGCGGCGGCGCGACGACCACCCCCAGCGGCTTCGGCCCGGTTCCCCCGCCGGCCGGTCACACCCCCGGCCACGGCGCCGCGTCCCCCGCCGGTCCCCAGTGGTCACCCCCGGGCGGTTTCGGGACCGGCGGGTACCCCGGCCCGGCCCGGGGGGTCAACGCCAGGGCCGGCGGTCCAGGCCCGCACACCGGCACGGGTTCGCGCGGCGGCACGGGCGCCGGAGCGGGCGCGGGCCGGTACGGCGGCGTGGGCGCACCAAGCGCACCAGGCGCACCAGGCGCAGGCGGCCCCGCGGGGTCGAACGGCCCCAACTCGGCCAGGAACTCCAGCGGCGTCCTCGGCACCCCCGCCGACACCGCCGCCCGCACCACCGCGACCACCCGTCCCGGCGGCGCGACCCACGCCTCACCCCTCGGCGGCGCGATGGCCCCCGGCACCACCCCCAACGACGACGACAAGGACCACCAGACCGCGTCCTACCTCCTCGAACCGGACCCCGAGGCCGTGTTCGGCAACACCGACGCGGTGGCGCCCCCGGTCATCGGCGAGTGGTAGCCCGGCGACGACCCCCTACGCCAACCGCACCACCACGGCGGCCGGCGCGTCCCCGTCGTGCCGCACGTCCAGCTCACCCCGTCCCGCGTCCCAGGAGAACCCCCACCCCGGGGCCGTCGCCGGGAACACCGGTGACACCACCACCCCACGCCCCCGCAGCGCGCCCACCGGCAGCGACACCGACGGGGGCGCGCCCGGCAGCCGCCACAGCGTCACGTACGCGTCCACCGCCCGCAGCCCCGACGCCACCCACGGACCGGATCCCGCCAACCCCAGCGGCCAGAACGGCGCCGACCCGGCGATCTCCGCCCGCAACGCCTTGTGCGCCGACACGGCCTCCCGCACCAGCGCCCGCCGCCCGGGGTCCATCAGGTCCACCCGCCCCGCCAGGTACAACCGCCCCAGGACGCCGGTGGCCAGCGTGAACACCGCCTCCTCGTCGGTCATCCCCGGCTGCGCGTACGCCCAGTTCCCGCACTGCTCCGGCAGCACGGAGGCCGGCGCGGCGGCGGCGATCGGCGGGTACAGCAACGGGTTCTGCTGGTCCGAGGTGGACTGGAGGTGCAGCCGCGACAGCAGGGCGTAGTCCATCCGCATGGCTCCGGACGCGCAGTTCTCCAGCAGCAGCCCCGGGTGCCGCGCCAGCAGCGCGTCCAGCCACGCCAGGTAGGCCCGGTTGTGCCCGAGCAGCCCCTCCCCCGGCGCCACCCCGCCCACGTCGGTGCCCGCGCCCGGCATGGTGTTGTAGTCCAGCTTCAGGTAGCCGATCCCGAACTCCCCGACGAGCCGGTCGACCACGGAGTCCACGTGGCGCACCGCCTCGGGGTGCCGGAAGTCCAGGTGGTACCGCCCGTGCTCGGCCACCCGCTCGCCGTGGCGCCGGAAGAACGCCTCGTCCGGCAGCACGCGCGCCAGCTCGGACCGCACGCCGACGACCTCGGGCTCCAGCCACAGCCCCGGCACCATCCCCCGGGCCCGGATCCGGTCCGCCACCTCGCCGAACCCGCCGGGGAACCGGGTCCGCGAGGGCTGCCACGCGCCGACGCTGTCCCACCACCGGCCGTCCTCGTCGTACCAGCCGGCGTCGACGCAGAAGTACTCCGCGCCCACGTCCGCCGCCGCGTCGACCAGGGGCAGCAGCTTCTCGGTGGTGGGGTCGCCCATGAGGGTGTTCATGTAGTCGTTGAACACCACCGGCAGGTGGGGCGCGCGGCGGTCGCGCAGGGTGGCGCGCCGCTGCGCGGTGAGCGCCGCGAACGCCTCGTCCACCCCGCCGGCGGCGACGGCCACGGACACCGGCACCGTGGTGAACCCCCGCTCCGGGGTCACCACGCGCGTCCACTGGTGCTCGGCGTCGCTCGGGCCCAGCAGCGCCAGGTACGCCCCGGCGAAGGTCTCGCCGACCTCCCAGTGCCACGCCCCGTTGTGCTCGACCTGCCACGCCAGGGCCCAGCTGTCGTCCCGCGCGACCAGCGCGCCGGTCGGCAGGTGCTCGCCGGTGGACCAGGAGCTGCGCGAGGTCAGCGCGAACCGGCTGCGCGACGCGTGGTGGTGCGCGGCCGGGTCCATCGCCACCAGGCCGGCCTCGCGCAGCGGCGTCCGGCGCCAGCGCGACTCGGCCACCCAGTCGGAGTCGGCGTGCACGAGGTCCAGCTCGTCCACGGTGCGCCCGGAGTCGACCAGGAACGCGCCGGTGGACAGCGACGTGACCGCCTGGAGGTGGACCGGGTCGCCCTCGACCGACACCTCGGTCCACGTCCGCACCGCCGGCACCCCGGCCACGCCCCGGAACACCGACACCGCGACCAGGCCCGTCACCGGGTCGTGCTGCACGACCCGCAGCTCGTCCGCCGTCGCCTCGTGCTCCCGGTAGCGCAGCCGCGCCCCGATCGTGGTGTCGGCGTACCGGTGGCCGCCGGGGAACCGGCCGTGGCCGAGGGCCTGCACCTCGACCAGCGGCACGCCGACGCCGTCGCGCGGCCCGTCGGGGCGCAGCGACACCAGGCTCACCGGCCCCTCGTCCACCCGCAACGAGAGCCGCACGGCGCCGGTGGACCAGGTGAGCGTCATTTCGCCACTTCCTCCCACGCCCCGGTGTTGTGGTCGTAAGCCGCGGCGGCGCCGGCCTTCTCGACCTCCGCCGGGTCGATGTCGAGGGAGCGGCCCCGCGCGTCCGGGTTCGGCGCGGCGGACGCCAGGATCCGCGTGTACGGGTGCCGCGGGTTGAGGATCACGTCGTCGGCGGGTCCCCGCTCCACCACGCGCCCCTTGTAGAGCACGAGGATGTCGTCGGAGAAGTGCCGGGCGGTGGCCAGGTCGTGGGTGATGTAGAGGACGGCCAGCTGCTCCTCGCGCTGCAACCGGGCGAGCAGGTTGAGCACGCCCAGCCGGATCGACACGTCGAGCATGGACACCGGCTCGTCGGCCACCACGACCCGCGCGCCGGGCGCCAGGGCCCGCGCGATGGCCACGCGCTGCCGCTGGCCGCCGGACAGCTCGTGCGGGCGGCGGTTCGCGATGTCGCGGCCGGGCAGCGACACGCGCTCCAGCAGGCGCACCACCTCGTCCCACCCGTGCGGCTTGCCGTGCAGCTTGAGCGGTCGCTCCAGGTGGTGGGCGATGGTGTGGAACGGGTTGAGCGAGGCGAACGGGTCCTGGAACACCATCTGCACGTGGTCGCGGTACTGCCGGTCGGGCACGCGCCGCCCGTCGTCGGCGGTGACCGCGATGGACCCGGCGGTGGGCTTCTCCAGGCGGGCGATCATCCGCGCGATGGTGGACTTGCCGGACCCGGACTCGCCGACCAGCGCGACCGTGCGGCCGGGGGTGAGGGTGAACGACACGTGGTCCACCGCGCGCAGCCGCACCCGCCTGAGGCCGACCCGGACGTGGAAGTCCTTGACCAGGTCGCGCGCTTCCAACGTGGTCATCGGACGCCTCCGGGGGAAGTGGGCTCGGCCGAGGCCGACTCGCCGGACCGGACGAACGAGCCGCGTTCGCCGGTCAGGCTGGGGAACGATTCGAGCAGCTTGCGCGTGTAGGGGTGCGCCGGCCGCTCGTACATCTCCTGGGCGGTCGCGTACTCGACGACCTCGCCGTCCTTCATCACCGCGATGCGGTCGGCCAGTTCGAGCAGCAGCGGCAGGTCGTGGGTGATGAACAGGACGGCGAAGCCGATCTCGTCGCGCAGCCGCAGGATCTCCCGGAGGATGCCGCGCTGCACCACCACGTCCAGCGCGGTGGTCGGCTCGTCCATGATCATGACCTGGGGGTCGAGCAGCAGCGCCATGGCGATGACCACGCGCTGCCTCATGCCGCCGGACAGCTCGTGCGGGTAGGAGCGCAGCCGCCGCACGTCGACGCCAACGAGCTTCAGCACCTCCTCGCACCGGGCGCGGCGCTGCTCCCCGGTCATGTCCGGCCGGTGCGTGGTGAGCACGTCCTCCAGCTGCGCCCGGACCGTGATGACGGGGTTCAGGGCGTTCATCGCGCCCTGGAACACCATCGACAGCTTGGACCAGCGGAACGCCCGCAGCTCGCCGGGTTCGAGGGCGAGCACGTCGAGGTCGCCGCCCTCGCGGTCGTGGAACGTGACGGAGCCGCTGGTCACCTCGGCGGGTGGCCGGTGCAGCCGGTTGATCGCGTAGGCGAGGGTCGTCTTGCCGCAGCCGGACTCGCCGGCCAGGCCCAGGATCTCGCCGCGCCGCAGCGTCAGCGACACGTCCTTGACCGCGTGCACCGGCGTGCCGACCTGGTAGACCACGGACAGGTCGCGCACGGTCATCACCACGTCGTCGTCGGTGCGCGCCACCGGCTCGGCCGCGCGGTCCGGCACGGCCGCCGCCCGGCGGGGGACGTCCCGCAGCTTGGGGTTGATGATCTCGTCGATGCTGAAGTTCACCAGCGACAGGCCGCAGCCGAACAGGGCGATGATCAGGCCGGGCGGCACGAACCACCACCACGCCTCGCGCTGGAGCGCGAAGCCGTTCTGGGCGTAGTAGAGCATCGTGCCCAGCGTCGAGGAGTTGGACGCGCCCAGGCCGAGGAACGACAGGCCCGCCTCGCTGAGGATCGCGTAGATGACCGCGAACACGAACTGCGAGGCCAGCAGCGGCAGCAGGTTGGGCAGGATCTCGACGGTGATCACGCGCCACGGCTTCTCGCCGGACACCTTGGCGGCGGCCACGTAGTCGCGGTTGCGCAGCGACAGCGTCTGGGCGCGCAGCACGCGGGCCGACGCCGCCCAGCCGGTGATGGCCAGCACCACCGCGATGGTCCACGAGCCGCGCTGGTCGGCGGGCACGAACGCGGAGATCACGATCACCAGCGGCAGGCCGGGGATGACCAGCATGACGTTGGAGAACAGCGAGAAGCCCTCGTCGACGTACCCGCCGACGTAGCTGCCGACGATGCCGAACAGCGCCGACAGCACGGTGGCCATCACGCCGACGAGCAGGCCGATGTAGAGCGAGCCGCGCGTGGCGGAGGCGAGCTGGGCCAGCACGTCCTGGCCGGTCAGGGTGGTGCCGAGGAGGAACTCGCCGCCCGGCGCGGTCAGGCCGAGGTCGCGGATGAGGTTCGGGTCGCCCAGGAGCAGCGGCCCGACCAGGCCGAACAGGCTGATCGCCGCGATCAGGCCGAGGCCGACGCCCAGCTTGGGCGACCAGCGCGGCAGCATCGACCGCAGGCCGGAGCGGCCCCGGGGCGGCTCGACGGTGACGGGACTCAGGTTGGTCACGGTGTCCGGTCTCCTTCTCAGCCGCTGACGCGGGTGCGCGGGTCGATGACGGCGTACAGCAGGTCGACCACGAGGTTCGCGCCGAGCACGGCGACCGTGATCACGAGGAAGATGCCCTGCATGAGGGCGTAGTCGTTGTTCTGCACCGCCTGGAGCAGCTTGGAGCCGATGCCGGGGTAGGAGAAGACCTGCTCGGTGATGACCGAGCCGGACACCACGAAGCCCAGCGAGATGGCGAAGCCCGCGACGGAGGGCAGCACCGCGTTGCGGGCCGCGTACTTGATCATGATCCGCGAGTCGCGCAGGCCCTTGGCCCTGGCGGTCAGCACGTAGTCCTCGGCGGTGGCCGAGACCATCATGTTCCGCATCCCCAGCAGCCAGCCGCCGACCGAGGAGATGACGATGGTCAGGGCGGGCAGCGTGCCGTGGTAGATCGCGGAGCCGATGAACTCGGCGTCCCAGCCCGGCGACAGGACCACGTCGTAGCCGCCGAGCAGCGGGAACCAGCCCAGCGCCGAGGCGAGCACGGCGGCCAGGATCAGCGCCAGCCAGAAGTACGGCACGGCGGCCAGCACGGTGGTGGCGGGCACCAGGCCGTCCAGCCAGGTGCCGCGCCGCCAACCGACGAACGTGCCCAGCGCGATGCCCAGGGCGAACGACAGGAACGTCGCGATGCCCACGAGCACGAGCGTCCAGGGCAGGGCCTGCCCGATGATCTCCGACACCGGCGTCGGGAACGCCGACACCGAGACGCCGAGGTCACCTCGGAACATGTTGCCCAGGTAGGACAGGTACTGCTGGAAGAGCGACTCGCTGCTGTTCCCGCCGAGCAGCAGCTCGTACGCCCTGCGGGCCGACGGGTCCACGGTCCCGCCCCGTTGCGCGAGCTTCGCCATGAGGATGTCCACCGGGTTGCCCGGCATCAGCCTCGGGATGAAGAAGTTCAGCGTCAGCGCCGCCCAGAAGGCGACCAGGTAGAACGCGAACTTTCGGGCGTAGTACCTCATCGGTCCGCCAATCGGTTCTAGTGGGCCCCGGTCACTGGCCCGCGGGCTTGAGCTTCAGGAAGATCTCCGAGTGGTCGGGGCGCTGCCAGACGGCCGCGACCGCGTAGAGGTCTTCCTTCGTGGGCCAGCCGGTGAACTTCTTGGCGTTGTACTCGCTGGTGGTGCCGGCGGTGAGGATCGGGATGTACGGGATCGACTTCTCGATCTCGGTCTGGATGGTGTCGAAGTGCTGCTGCCGCGCGGCCTTGTCCTCGGGGTCGACGCCCTTGAGGGCGGTGAGGGCGTTGTCGACGGCGGGGTTGGAGAAGCGGGAGAAGTTCGGGTTGGCGACCTCGCCGACCTTGGCGGTGGTGGCGGTGCTGAAGAAGTAGGACGCGTTGTAGAACGGGTCGGGCGCGGGGCCCTGGTGCAGCGCGTCGATCAGCAGCTCGTACTGGCCGCGGCCGCGCGAGTCGGACCACTCGTTCCAGGACACCTGCTGCGGCGTGATCTTGATGCCGACCTGCTGGAGCTGCTGGGCGATGGTCTCCACGGCGGTGATGTAGTCGGTCCAGCCGGCCACGACCTTGATCGTCATGGCGACGGGCTTGCCGTCCTTGGCGTAGATGCCGTCGGAGCCCTTGGCGTAGCCCGCGGACTCCAGCGCGGCGGTGGCCTTGGCCACGTCCGGCTGCATGGGCGCGGTCTTCTCCCGGAGCTCGCCGGAGACGACCTCCTTGTCGCGTTCGAGCAGCGCGAAGCCGGGCGAGATCTCGCTGGCGGTGTTCTCGAAGGCCAGCGAGTTGATCTGGGTGCGGTTCATCCCGTAGTAGATGGCCTTGCGCACCGCGACGTCGGTCTGCGGGCCCTGGCAGCCCAGCTCGGCGTTCGAGCAGGTGAACAGGGCCGTCTGGTTCATCGGGAAGGTGATGCCCTTGTAGCCGGGGTAGTTCTTCTCGATGTTGGCCATGTCCGGCACGGGGCCGGTCTGCCAGTCGATCTGGCCCTGCCGCAGCGCGGCCTCGCCGGACTGGTTGCCCGACAGCGCCACGTAGCGGACCTTCTTCAGCGCGGGCTCGCCGGCGTAGTAGTCGGGGTTGGCCTTCAGCGTGAACGCCTGGGGCTTGAACTCCTCCAGCACGAACGGACCGGTACCGACCGGCTGGTTGACGACGTCCGTCGCCGGGGTCGCGATGTCCTTCCACTTGTGCTGGGGCACGATGTAGATCGCGCCGAGCACCTGCGGGCCCTCCATGAAGGACGGCTCGGCGAACTTGACGGTGACGTGCGTGTCGTCGACCGCCGTGGCCTCGCCCTTGTAGCCCGTGCCGTTCATGGACGGGTTCTTCTTGATCATGTCCAGGGTGAACACGACGTCCTCGGCGGTGAACTTCTCGCCGTCGGTCCACTTGGCGTCGTCGCGCAGCTCGATGTCGAGCTGGGTGCCGTCGGCGTTCCACTCGTAGGACTTGCCGAGGCGCGGGCGCGGGTCGACGGTGCGGAGCCGGTTGAAGTAGAACAGCGGCTCGAAGATCGTGCCCGGCCCCTCCAGCGTGGAGGGCGCGAACGGGTTGAAGTTCAGCTGCCAGTCGCCGGACTGGCCCGTATACACGATGAGCGTGTCCGCGTTCCCGCCGCCGCCGCCCGAGTTGCCCGATCCGCCGCACGCGGTCGCCAGCACGGCCACCGCGGCCAGCCCGGCCGCCACCGTGCGCGCCCGTGAGGAGCGCCTTGCCTTCAGGAACATCGTTGATTCCTCTCCTGGCCCAGGACCGGCCGCGGTCCCGCGTTGAGGCAGATTGTTAAGTCAATGAAGAAACGAAGTCAACACTTCCGCTTCATCTGCGGGTCAAGTTGCTACCCTTCGTCCGACGAACGAACCAAGACGGAGGCCACGTGAGCGGACCTGCGCGGGCGACCCAACACGCGAGCAGCAAGGCCGCCGTGCTCGACGTGATCCGCGCGGCGGGCACCATCAGCCGCGTGGGGCTGATCAACGCCACGGGCTTCACCGGCGCGACCATCTCCACCGTGGTCCGCAAGCTCATCGACGAGGGCCTGGTGGTCGAGACCGGCCGGGCCGAGTCCACCGGCGGCAAGCGGCGGGTGCTGCTCCAGCTCAACCACTCCTCCCGCTACGCGGTGGGCGTGCACCTGGACCACGCCGGCATCACCTACGTGCTCACCAACCTGGGCGGTTCGGTCGTCGCGCGCATCACCAGGGCCGGCGCGGGCGCGGCCGAGCCGCAGACCGTCGTGGAGCGCATGGCCACCGAGGTGGACGCGCTCATCGAGGGCGTCGGCGTCGACCGCCACCGCGTCCTGGGCCTGGGCCTGGTCTCACCCGGGCCGCTCAGCTCGACCACCGGCATGGGCCTGACCCCGCCGTCCATGCGCAAGTGGGAGGACTTCCCCCTCGACCAGGCGCTGGAGCGGGCCACCGCGCTGCCGGTGGTGCTCGACAACGACGCCACCGCCGCCGCCCTCGGCGAGCACTGGTCGGGCGGCATCGGCGGCACGGCCATCTCCGCCGCCCTCTACATGGGCACGGGCATCGGCGCAGGTCTGATCATCAACGGCATCGCCTACCGCGGCACCAGCGGCAACGCCGGCGAGGTCGGCCACATCTGCGTGGACGCCAACGGCCCCGGGTGCTGGTGCGGCGCGCGCGGCTGCGTGGAGGTCCTGGCCGGCCCGGCCGCCGTGGTCGCCGCCGCCCGCGCCGACGCGGCCCTGGCCCGCGCCGCCGGGTTGACCGGCAGGCCCAAGTCGGTCTCGTCGGACTTCGCCGCGGTGAGCCGCGCGGCCCGCCGGGGCGACCCGTCCGCGCTGGCCATCCTGGAGCGCTCGGCCCGGTACATCGCCACCGCCGCCCGCACCCTGGCCAACATCATGGACCTGGAGGTCCTGGTCCTGACCGGACCCAGCTTCGCCATCGCGGGCTCGGTCTACCTGCCGGTCGTGCGCGACGAGCTGGACCGGGCGTTCTTCTCCCGCGCCGCACACCGGGTCGACGTGAGGCTGTCGCGGTCGGCCGCCACCGCGTCGGCGATCGGGGGCGCGGCCCTGGTGCTCCAGTCCGAGCTGGTGCCGCTGCACGAGGGGCTGAAGCTGCCGGAGAACCTGGCCGACTCCGAGCCCGCGCCGCTGTCCGAAGGGGCCTGAGGCGCGGCCGGTCGCGGCGGCGGCGGTGGCGCGCCGTGCCCAAGCCGTTGGTCCGCTCGGCCCCTTCTTCCACACTTTCGTATTCGCGAGCTGTCGACGTGATCCGCATGGTGCCGAACGTTCCGTCACGGGTGGGCGCTGCGCCCACCCCTTCCCTGCCTGACGACGGGAGAGAACATGCTGAGATCAGTCCGCTTGGTGGTGGCCTTGCTGCTGGCCCTGGGCACCGTGGTCGGCGGCGGCGCCACCGCCGTGGCGAGCGCCGAACCCGAGACCATCACCATCCCGCTCAACCCGACCGTGCCCGGTTCCGGCACGGCGGTGTCCTCGAGGCGGACCTTCGAGTGCGAGTACACCTACACGCCTTCCGGGGGCGGGTCGGCGACGATCACCTGCGTCCAGACGGGCGGCCCCTCGGGCTTCTACCTGATGGGCGCGGTGTGCCGTGACGGGTCGTCCGTGACCGGCAAGCCCCTGTCGTTCGGCCGGGCCGGGTCGGTGAGCTGCCCCCCGGGATCCGGGGGCATCCGCGAACTCCGCCTGACGGCGCTGTGGTGAGCCGCCCCGGCGAAGACCGGGGTGTCCGCGAACCGAACCTGACGGCGTCGTCCTGACTGCGCCGTCCTGACGGCGCCGGTCCCGGCCCGGCCCCCCGGCGCCGCCGGGGGGTCCCCGCCGGCCGCCCCCCCCCACCGCCCCCCCCCCGCCCGCGGCGGGCGCG
>NZ_JBHWIE010000072.1:0-9393 GCF_042732085.1 Actinosynnema sp. NPDC059797 | reverse complement strand
CCGGCGCCGTCCTGAGGGCGCCGGACCCGCCCGCCCCCGCGAGGGGAGCGGGCGGGAACCGGACGGCCGCCGCCACGAACGCGCCCGCCACGAGCGGCGCGAGGCCGAAGGAGGACATCGCCGCGACCGCGCCCTGGGACAGCCCTTCGGCGTGCGGCCACGAGGAGTGCCACCCCGCGGTGAGGAACAGCGCGATGCCCACGACGCCGGGCCCCGACACCTCGGCCACCGAACGCGCGAGCCACCGGGTCTGAGCCGGTTGCGGCTGACGGTCGAGCCGACTCCTCGCTGTCGCGCGCCCGCGAGCTGAAGGGATCTCCCCGGAAGGCGGGTGTCCTCGGTCCGGGCCGAAGCGTCCGGGTTCATCCCCGAGATCGCACGACCCATCCCCGAGACCTCGGGGCCCGCGACCGCTGCCCGAGGGAGTCCCGCGGTGGGGCCGTTCGCGGGGTGGCGGTGGTGCCCGGTGCGCAGGCGGCTGGTGCCTTTGGCGGTTTTTTCCACACTTCCGTATTCGAGGCGTATCGACGTGATCCGGGTGTTGTCAGGTGTTCCGTCACGGGTGAGCGCCCTGCCTCGCCCCTTCCCTGCTCCACGCGACGGGAGAGAACATGTCGAGATCGGTTCGTTTGGCGATGGCCGCGCTGCTGGCACTGGGAGCGGTGGTCGGGGGGACCTCCGCCGCGACGGCGGGCGACGACCCGGAGAGCATCACGGTCGAGTTCGACCCCGCCGAGGCCAGGACCGGCACGGCCCAGTCCCAGGACCTGCGCCTGTTCTGCCGCTACACCTACACGCCCGCCAGGGACGCGGTGGTGTCGGCGAACTGCTACCACACCGGGGTCGTCCACGGCCTCTACATGCTCACCGCGATGTGCGGCGACGGGTCGTGGGTGGTCGGCCAACCCTCGGTCTACGGCTCGTCCGCGTCGTTGAACTGCCCCGGCAGCTTCGGCGTCCGACTGGTCCGCATGGTGCCGATGCGCTGATCATCCGGCTTTCCGCCCGCTTTTGTTGCGTCCGCGCAACAAAAGCGGGCGCCCCTCGGGTACCAAGGTGGCCCCATAGGGTGGAAAAACCTGTTCAGGCTGGTAGAGACCGCTGGGACAGCTCTAGCTTGCCCTCATGGATTCACGCATGTCGAATGCGCTCAGTCGTGAACTGGGTGATGCCCTCCGCCGCGCCCGCTACCAGTCCGAGTTGAAGTTCGGTGATCTTGTCGAAGAATTGGGGTGGTCCGCCGGCAAGATATCGAAATTGGAGCGCGGGACTCGTGGGACGAGCGCACAGGACATCGCCCGCTACGTCGGCCACCTCCGCGCCGACCAGACCACCTACGACCACATCATGGCCTTGGCGGAGGAGGCGAGCACGGGCCACCTGGTCCGCGAGCATGAAATCGCGGTGCCCGACGCCCTGCGCGCCCTGCTCCTCCACGAGCAGACCGCCAGGGTCATCTGGTCCTACCAGATCCTCATGATCCCCGGCCTCCTCCAGACAGCGGAGTACGCACGCGAACTCATAGGAACGTCGGACGGCGAGCACCGGGTGGCCGAACGCATCGCCCGGCAGGAGATCTTCAACAAGCCCTTCGCCCCCTGGGGTCGCTTCTTCGTCCACGAGGCAGCCCTGATGCGCATGGTGAACAGCCCCCAGGTGATGTACGAGCAGATGTTGCAACTCCTGTTCCGGGGCGGCGTACGGCTGGTGACCTTCGCGACGCCGTTGCCGGGGTCACTGAACTTCGGCTTCAGCTTCATGACCTTCTCCGACCACTCGCCCGTCTCCTATGTCGAAGGTGGGCCGGTAGCGCTGTTCTCGGACGAGCCCGAGACCACGAACCGCTTCCGTCGGTGCTGCAACGACCTCGACCGGGTGGCTCTGAGTGAGGAAGAATCGCGGTCGGTGTTCGCCAAGTGGGCGGACCGTTACGACCGACTGCGGGAGGACCAGGATGCACCCGGAGGCGATGCAGTGGCGTAAGAGCAGTTACAGCAGCGAGGCGAACACAGAATGCGTTGAGGTGGCCTTCGAGCCGGTGGCCGTGGGGGTGCGGGACTCCAAGAACACCGCCCCGCGCCTGACCTTCTCCCCCACCGCCTGGCGCGCCTTCCTCGACAGCGCGCGCTGACCCGTCACCCGCGACCGGCCGCCCACAGCAGGCCGCGTTCGACCATCGTCCGCACCTGGGGCACCTCCAGGTCCGCCGGGAAGTGCCCCAGGGTGCAGGCGAACACGCGCCCCGCGCCCCACCGCCGCGTCCACACCGCCGGCACGGTCAGCGGCGCGTGCCACGGGTCCTCCGGCTGGAACGTGGTGGTCGCGTGCACGTCGTTCAACCCGTCGGTCAGCACCCAGTACTGCTCGGTGCGCACGGTGAACCCGCTCAGCCCCGCCACCACCGGGTGCGTCGACACGACGTCCACCCGGTGCTCCACGAAGTCGCCGGGGTGGGCGACGAACTGCCCGCCCACCATCCGCACGTACCCGCGCGAGCGCCGGAACGCGTCCACCAGCCCGCCGTGCCACCCGGCCAGCCCCGTGCCCGCCCGCACGGCCGCCTCCAGGTGGCCGAACTGCTCGTCGGTCAGCTCGCCGTCGCTCCAGCACTGGAGGACGAGGTCGTAGGACCGCAAGCCCGCGTCGTAGGCCTCCAGGGTGTCCGACACGTCCACGTCGAACCCCGAGGAGCGCAGGAACGGCAGGAACGCGTCCGTCGCCTCGACCGGTGAGTGCCCGTCCCAGCCGCCCCGAACCACCAGTGCCTTCACACGGCGCACCTTAAGGCAGCGGCTGGAGCCCGAGGTGGTCGCGCAGCGTCGGCCCGGTGTACTCGGTGCGGAACACGCCGCGCTCCTGGAGCAGCGGCACCACGCGGTCGGCGAAGTCGTCCAGCCCGCCCGGCGTCACGTGCGGCACGAGGATGAACCCGTCGGCGGCGTCGGCCTGCACCAGCTCGTCGACCTGCGCCGCGACCGTCGCCGGCGAGCCGATGAACGTCTGCTTCGCGCTGGTCTCGATGACCAGCTCGCGGATGGACAGGTTCTTCGCCTCGGACAGCTCCCGCCACTGCCGCGCCACCGCGACCGGGTCCTTGTGCATCCGCACGCTGGCCCGGCCGCGCGCGATGTGGTCCTCCCCGCCCACCAGCGGGTCCACGGCGGGCAGCGGGCCGTCCGGGTCGTACGCGGACAGGTCGCGGTTCCACAGCTGCTCCAGCACCTTGATCGCGGTCTGCCCGCTGACCTGCTGCCGCCGCACCTCGTGCGCCAGCTCGTGCGCCTCGGCGTCGGTGTCGGCCAGGGCGAACGTCGCGGCGGGCAGCACGACCAGGTCCTCGGGCCGGCGGCCGTACCTGGCCAGCCTGCCCTTCACGTCGGCGTAGAACGCGCGGCCCGCGTCGAGGCCGGCGTGCCGGGAGAAGATCGCGTCGGCCTTGGCGGCGGCGAACTCGCGGCCCTCGTCGGAGTCGCCCGCCTGGAGGATCACCGGCCTGCCCTGCGGGGAGCGCGGCAGCCCGAAGCGGCCGGAGATGTCGAAGTGCCCGTCGCGGTAGGCGAACCGGCCGTCGTCGCGCCACGAGTCGAACAGCGCCGAGGCGGCGTCGAGGAACCGCTCGGCCCGCTCGTAGCGCTGCTCCTGCGGCAGGAAGCCGCCGCGCCGGAAGTTCTCGCCGGTGAACGCGTCCCACGAGGTCACCACGTTCCACGCGGCGCGCCCGCCGGACAGGTGGTCCAGCGAGGCGAACTGCCGCGCCACCTCGAACGGCTCGTTGAACGTGGAGTTGATCGTCCCGGCGAGGCCGAGGTGCTCCGTGACGGCGGCCAGCGCCGACAGGACGGTGAACGTGTCGGGCCTGCCGACCACGTCGAGGTCGTAGATCCGGCCGGCCTGCTCGCGCAGGCGCAGGCCCTCGGCGAGGAAGAAGAAGTCGAACCGGGCGCGCTCGGCGGTGCGGGCGAGGTGGGCGAACGAGGAGAACTCGATGTGGCTGCCCGCGTCGGGGTGGCTCCACACGGTCGTGTTGTTGACGCCGGGGAAGTGCGCGGCGAGGTGGACCTGCTTGGGCATCACGCGGCTCCTGTCCCGGCGTCACGGGTGGCGTAGCGGTTGGCGGGGCGCGGCAGGCCGAGGTGCCCGCGCAGGGTGTCGGCGGTGTACGCGGTGCGGAACACCCCGCGCCGCTGGAGTTCGGGCACGACCCCGTCCACGATCGCCGACAGGTCGTCGGGCAGGGACGCGGGCCGCAGCCGGAAGCCGCGCACGCCCGCCGCGTGCCACTCGGCCAGCAGGTCCGCCAGTTCGGCCGGCGTGCCGGTGAAGACCAGGGCGTCGGGCGAGGTGGTGTCGCGGCCGAAGGAGACCGCGATGTCCGCGAAGTGGTGCAGCGGCGCGGCGTCGGCGGCGTGGGCCGCGGCCTCGTCGAGGGTGTGCGGCGTGGTGAAGACGATGTCGGCCGCGCGGCGGGCCAGGTCGAGCACGGCGGGCTCGTGCGACAGGACGGCCACCGGCGGCTGCCCCTGCGGCGGTCGCGGCGTGATCGACGGGCCCTTCACGCTGAAGGACGCGCCCTCGAAGTCGATGTAGTGCAGCTTGTCGCGGTCCACGAACCGGCCGGTGGCGACGTCGCGGATCTCCGCGTCGTCCTCCCAGCTGTCCCACAGCCGCCGCTGCACCTCCACGTGGTCGGCGGCCTCCTCCAGCAGCGCGGGCAGGTCGTCCGGGGTGACCTCGCGGCGGCCGAAGTGCTTCGCGTGCGCCGGGTCGGCCGCGACCTTCACCCGCACGCCGGCCCGGCCGGTGCTCACGTAGTCCAGGGTCGCGATGGCCTTGGACACGTGGAATGGCTCGGTGTGCGTCGTGACCACGGTCGGCACGAGGCCGATGCGGCTGGTGAGCGGCGCGACCCGGGCCGCGACGAGCACCGCGTCCAGCCGGCCGTCCGGGCCGAGGTCGTCCTCGATCGTCACCAGGTCCAGCAGCCCCCGTTCGGCCTCGCGCACCAGGTCCACCCAGTGGTCCGGGGTGAACCGCGCGTCGTGGCCGGTGCCGCCGGCCGCGTCCAACGCCACGGCGAGGTGCAAGCCGTCTCCCATTGCCGCCCCTTTCGGTCGCTCACCGGGATTCTGCGTCGGTCGGCGGGGTGCGCGGAGGGGCGACCACAGCGTGGGAAGGTCAGGGTCGTGGGTCGGTCGCGGGAATAACCCAGCGGGTTTCCGGCGCGGCGCCGGTGAGCACGAGGTCGGCGACCACGCGCCCCACGGCGGGCGTGAACTTGAACCCGTGGCCGGAGAACCCGGCGGCGACGACCAGCGGGCCGAGCCGGTCGAGCACGAAGTCACCGGTCGGGGTCGAGGTGTAGGTGCAGCTGATCGGGTCGAACGCGTCCGCGTCCAGGCCGGGCAGCCACTCCCGGACGTAGCGGCGCAGGGTGTCCAGCCGCACCGGCTCGGGCCGGAACGTGCGCCGGTCGGGGTCGGTGACCGGGCCGTCGCCGTGCAGGCCGACCTTGACGCCCTCGCCGGGCGTGGCGAGCCCGTAGACCGCGTCGGCGCCCGGCGCGGGCACGCCGTGGTGGATGAACGCGGGCCAGTCGTGGCGGGTGAGCGGGGCGAAGTGCGCGGGCTGCTCCTGGGTCACGGTGAGCGGCAGCGACACCAGCCCGTCGAGCAGCTTGCCGGTCCACGCGCCCACGGCCACCACCGCCCGCCGGGCGCGCAGCACCCCGCCGCCCGTGACCACGTCCACCGAGTCCTCGCGCGGGCGCAGGGCCAGGACGGGCGTCTCGTGGCGCACCACGGCCCCGGAGTGCCGCGCGGCGTCCTGCAACGCGGCCACGGCGCGGTCGGCGTGCACCCGGCCGGAGGCGGGGTGGAAGAGCACCGGGCCGTCGAACCGGAACCCTGGCCACCGCTCGCGGGCGGCGGCCGGGTCGAGCAGCTCGCCGGGCGCGCCGGCCGCCGCCATGACGTCGGGGAGGTCGCGCAGGTCGCCGTGGTCGACGCCGCCGGTGGTGGTGAGCACGTCGCCGCCCAGCTCGCGCCACAGGGCCAGGGCCTCCCGGGCGAACCGGACGTAGAGGGGGTCGCGGTAGACGAGCCGGAAGATGCGGGAGGCGCCGTGCGAGGCGCCGAAGGCGTGGCCGGGGGCGAAGCGCTCCAGCAGCACCACCTCGACCCAGCGCCGGGCCAGCACCCACGCGGCGGCCGACCCCCTCGCCCCGCCGCCGACCACCACCACGTCGATCGCGTCGCTCACGTGGGGCAGCATCCGGCCCGGAGCCCCCGCCGTCCAGGTCCCGCCGGTCCCCCGGGCGCGTCAGTTCCCGCCCGACCGGGCCACCAGCCCGACGAGGTGGTTGACCAGCGCCTCGGTCAGCGCGGTCGCGAACGCCTCGGCGGGCTCGGCCGCCCCCGACTCGCGCAGCGCCGCCGCCACCGCCTCGGTCGGGTCCGCCCGGGGCCACAGGCCGGCGGCGACGGCGACCGCCACGTCCGCGAAGTGCCGCGCCGCGGCCTCGTCCAGCACCGGCAGGCGGGCGCGCACCAGGGCGGCGAGCCGCGCGGCGTGCGCGTCGGCCCGGCTCGTGGACCGGCGGGCGGTGTCGGCGGTGATGTTGCGCTCCAGCGCGCCCGCGCCGCCCAGCAGCTCGCCCAGCGTCCGCCGCCCGGCCAGGGACGACGCGACCGCCGTCGCCACGGCCACCGGGTCGCGGTCGGCGGGAGCCCCGGTCCCCGGCGCCGTCTGCGGCACCGCCTCCAGCGCCGTCTCCAGCGCGTCGAGCCAGGCGCCCCGCTCCGCGTCGAGCACCTCCAGGAAGACGGCTTCCCGGCTGTCGAAGTACCGCAGCACGTTCGACTTGGCCAGGCCCACCCGGCAGCTCAGCTCGCGCAGGCTGATGTCGGCTAGGGGCCGCTCCCGCAGCAGGGCGCGGGCCGCCCCCAGGATCGCGCGCCGCCGCTGTTCGACCTGTTCGGGCCGCCGGGCGCGCTGGAACTCCACCCGGCCACCCTAACCGCCGCCGGGCGCCCGTCAGGCGTCGAAGCGGCCGCGCGCGCCCTCGATGTGGCCGAGGTGCCGGTGGGTCCAGTCGCAGATGACGTCGACCGCGGCGCGCAGGGCCCGGCCCGGCTCGGTGAGGGTGTACTCGACGCGCGGCGGCACGGTGGGGTGCACCTCGCGGTCGACCAGGCCGTTGCGCTCCAGCATCCGCAGGTTCTGGGTGAGCATCTTGTGGCTGACGCCCTCGACCTCGTTCCGCAGCTCGCTGAAGCGCAGGGTGCGGTCGCCGAGCGCCTCGATGATCAGGAGCGCCCACTTGTTGGCGACGTCCGAGAAGATCTCCCGCGCCAGGGAGTCCGCGCGCCGCAGGTCGGCGTCCTCCGGCAGGCCCTTGAGCAGTTGCTTGGTCACCATCGGGTTCCCCAGTCACCAAAAAGTGCGTTCTTCCAGGTCAGCGGTCACTCTCCTACAGTTCCCGAGTAACCACAAGAGAGCGAACCAGAAGGGTGGGCACGATGGCCGCCAGTGACGTCTTCACCTACGGCATACCGGCCGAGGCCGAGTTCGGCTACGCGCAGGCGATCAGGTCCGGTGGGTTGGTCCACGTCTCCGGGCAGCTCGCGTTCGACGAGGCGGGCGGGTTCCCCCACCCGGGCGACTTCGCCGCCCAGCTCCGGCGGACGCACGCCAACGCGGACCGGGTCCTGGACCACTACGGCGCCACCCGGAACCAGGTCGTCTCCCAGACCCTGTACGTCGTGGACCTGCGGCAGAACGCCGCGGCGTTGGCGGAGGGCAACCTGGGGTACTTCGGCGACCACCGCCCGGCGAGCACGGTGCTGGGCGTCACCGAGCTGACGGTGCCGGGCCAGGTCGTCGAGATCAGCTTCGTCGTCGACCTGGCGCTGCCCGCCTGAGGTCCCCCGCCACCCGTCCGACCGGCCGCGCGACGTGCGGCCCGGCCCGGCGTCCCGGGGCGGCGCCTCGCGCGCGGCGGCGACCACACGATGTGGCGACGCCGCGCTTGACCCCCGGGCCGGCGGGGTAGGCGGTACCGGTGCAGACGTTCCTGCCGTGCGCCACGTTCGGCCGCAGCGCGGCCGCCCTGGACACCCGGAGGCTCGGCAAGCAGCGGGTGGAGACGCTCCAGGTGCTCCGCGCGCTGGTCTGGCCCGAGTACGGCTGGAAGCGGCACCCGGCGGTGGTGATGTGGCGCGGTTTCACGCCCGCCCTGGTGGCCTACGGGGTGGCGGTGTGCGACGAGTGGCGTCGGCGGGGTCACCGGGACGGGGTGCGCGCGGTCCTGCTCGACTACAACGGCGGGCGGGAGCCGACGTGGTCGTGGTGCCTGGAGGAAGGCCTGCTGCCGCCGTGGCTGGGTGACGAGGACCTGCACCGCAGCCACCAGTCGTCCCTGATCCGCAAGGACCCGGAGCACTACGGCCCGCAGTTCCCCGGCGTGCCCGACGACCTGCCTTACGTCTGGCCCGGTCGGACCTACCCGGAGGAGGTGCCGGCGACGCCCGGCCTGATCGCCTGGCGGCTGGACCTGCCGTCGCTGCCGGACGAGCACCTGCCACCCGCGCCGCCGCTGGACCACCGCCCCGGCCCGTCCGTGGCGCGCGTGCCCACGGAGGCCGACCTGGAGGCGATGCGGGCCGAGGCGGAGGACCCGCGCCAGGTCCGGTTCTTCCGCCGGGGGCAGCCCCTGCCCGCGCCCACCGGCAGGTTCACCCTGGAGGTCACCGGCGCCGAAAAGATCTCGGAAAAGAATTCGGCGGACGTGTCGATCCCGCCGGGTCCCCGTTCGACGCAGGGGTGAGACCACCGGAGAGGGGACCTGGACATGACCACCACCGACACCACCGCCCGCACCACCGCCAGCACCACCGACACCCGCACCGCGAGGCGCAACGAGGTCGTGCTGGGCGTCTTCCGGATCGTCGTGTCGTTCCTGTTCGGCTTCCACGGCCTGATGGGCCTGGGCTTCTTCGGCGGCGTGGACGGGCAGGGCGGCGCGGTCCCGTTCGGCTCGTGGCCGGGCTGGTACGGCAGCGTCATCGAGCTGGCCGGCGCGGTCCTGCTGCTGCTGGGCGTGGCCGCGCGGCCGGCCGCGTTCGTGCTGTCCGGCGTGATGGCCTACGCGTACTTCACCGTGCACCAGCCGGAGGCGCTGCTCCCGATCCACAACACGGGCGAGCTGGCCGCCGTCTACAGCTGGGTGTTCCTCCTGCTGGCCGTCCTCGGGCCGGGCGCGTTCACCCTCCGGCGCGCCTTCCGCCGGTAAGCCCCCGTTCCCCGGCACGCACCGGGCCTGGACCCGTCGGGCCGCCGACGCCGCGACCGCGCTGAGCGCCGGCCTGGACGCCGTCGCACGCGGTGACGAACCGA
>NZ_JBHWIE010000071.1:0-29799 GCF_042732085.1 Actinosynnema sp. NPDC059797 | reverse complement strand
GTCCCGAGCCGACCTCCACGCCGCCGCGCACGAGGTCGGCGAGGGCCCGCACGTCCGCCTGGTCGGACAGCGGCGCCACCTCCCGCAGCACCGCGCGGGACCGGTGCGGCAGGCCGCGCCGCCAGTGGTCGGCGGCGGCGGACAGCAGCCGGCGGGCCCGGGTGTCGGGCGCGGTGGTGAGGGTGGCGGCGCGGCCGTGGTCGCGGGCGGCGGAGGCGAAGTCGCCGCGGGTCCGGGCCGCCGCGGCGGATGCGGCCAGCCGGTCGGCGTGGTCGTCGCGCGCCCCGGCCGCGAGCACCGCCTCGTGCCAGGTCCGGCGGGGTCCGGCGGGCAGCGCCTCGGCGAGCGCGACGTGGGCGGCGCAGCGGTCGGCCAGCGGCAGTTCGGCGAGCAGCGTCGCCCGCACCACCGGCCGGGGGTCCATGAGGGCGGCGGCCTCCTGCACGTCCGCGACCTCCAGGGCGGGCACGCGCACCAGGGCGTCCACGTCGACCTCGTCGTCCACCAGCGCCATCGCCAGGGCGCGGCGGGCGCCGGGGGTGAGCGCGTGGAGGCGGGCGCGCAGCCGGGCGCGCAGGGAACCGCCGGGCGGCAGCACGGCCGGCGGCGGTTCGACGCCGCCGAGCTGGGCGCTGGTGAGGGACCGCGCCAGCTCCACCAGGGCGAGCGGGTTGCCGCTCGCGGTGCGCGCCACGTCGTCGGCCGTCCCGGCGGGCAGGCCCGGCACCAGGTCGCGCAGCACGCGCACGCTCGTGGCGTGGTCCAGGGGCTCGACCTCGGCGGTGGGCAGGCCGGCCACCGGTTCCTCGGAGGCGATGAGCACGGCGACCGGTTCGCCCTCCAGCTCCGGCAGCGCGTCGAGCAGCCACCCCAGGTCGAGCCGGTGCGCGTCGTCCACGCACAGCAGGGCGCGCCGGGACGCCGGGGTGAAGTCGGCGGCGGCCCGCCGCGCCGCGCGCAGCAGCGACGTCTTGCCCGAACCCGCCTCGCCCCGCAGCACCAGCACCCCGGCGCGGCCCGACCTGGCGCGGTCGAGCACCGCGTCCACGGCGACGCGCTGCCGCTCCCGTCCCCGCAGCACGCGTCCAGTTCTGCCACACCCGGACCGGCGCCGCGACGGGTGCGGGCGGGTTGACAGTTGAGAACGGGCCGGTGCGGTTGCCGATGCCGGGCGCCGGCGGGTTGCGCCGCCCGCACCGCACGACCGGTGGGTGGTGCCGATGCCGCGCGGCGGTCGGCTGCGCCAGGGTCGTCGGTCGGCGCCCCCTGCGGCCGCCGACCCCGTGAACCCCTGCCCGAGCGAGGTGTACGACAGTGCGACTCCGCAGCACCACCCGCGCCGCCCTGGCGCTGGCCCTGGCCGCCGCCGCGGCCGCCCCGGTCCCGGCGCACGCGGCCCCCAACCCCCACCAGCGCGGCCCCGCGCCGACGACGGCGAGCGTGGAGGCGGCGCGCGGCCCGTTCGCCACGGCCTCCACGACCGTCGCGCGCGGTTCGGTGTCGGGCTTCGGCGGCGGCACCATCCACTACCCGACCAGCACCGCCGAGGGCGCGTTCGGCGGGGTGGCGATCTCGCCGGGGTTCACCGCCTCGCAGTCGGCGGTCGCCTGGCTGGGGCCGCGCCTGGCGTCCCAGGGCTTCGTGGTGATCACCATCGACACGAACTCGACCCTGGACCAGCCGGACAGCCGGGGCGCGCAGCTGCTCGCCGCCCTGGACTACCTGACCCGCACCAGCGCGGTGCGCACCCGCGTGGACGCCACGCGGCTGGCCGTGATGGGCCACTCCATGGGCGGCGGCGGCGCCCTGGCCGCGAGCCGCACCCGGCCCGCGCTCCAGGCGGCGATCCCGCTGACCCCGTGGCACGGCACCAAGTCGTGGTCGACGGTCCGCGTGCCCACGATGGTCATCGGCGCGGAGAACGACTCGGTCGCCCCGGTGTCCGCGCACGCCGAGCCGTTCTACACGAGCCTCGCCTCGGCGCCGGACAAGGCGTACCTGGAGCTGAACAACGCCTCGCACTCGGCGCCCACCTCGGCCAACACGACGGTGGCGAAGTACGGCATCTCCTGGTTGAAGCGGTTCGTGGACGACGACACCCGCTACGACCAGTTCCTGTGCCCGGCGCCGGCCCCGAGCAGCCTGATCGAGGAGTACCGGGCCACCTGCCCCCACTCCTAGGTCCGGCGGAGACCGCGGAGCGGGCCGAGCGGGGACCGCTCCGCCACCGACCCCGGGCCGGTGCGGCCCGGCCCGGGGTCACCCGACCAGCTCGTACTCCACGTCGCCGTGCTCGGCGCCCTCGGCGGGGTCGGGCCAGTCCGCGTGGAACGTCCGCACGTGCCGCAGCCCGACCTTCTCCAGCACCCGCCGCGACCCGGTGTTGACCGCCATCGCGGTCGCCACCACCTTCGTCAGCCCGGACGCGAAACCGTGCGCCACCAACGCCCTCGCGCCCTCGGTGGCGTAGCCGCGGCCCCACGAGCCGGGGTGCGGCCGGTACCCCAGCTCGGCCACGCCGTCGCCCGCGCGGCTCAGCTCGAACCAGCCGATGAACGCGCCCACCGCCTTGTCGTGCCCCGACTTCCCGCCCGCTGCCTTCTCGTGCGCTGCCTTCCCGCCCGCTGCCTTCTCGTGCGCCGCCCACCAGCCGCTGCCCTCGCCCACCACCCGGGGCAGCACCTCCCGCTCGACGCGCTCGCGCGGCACGGGCCTGCCGTCGTCGACGTACCGCATCACCAGCGGCTCGCCCAGCAGCCACACCAGCAGGTCCGCGTCGGACGCGGTGAACGGGCGCAGCACCAGCCGCTCGGTCTCCAGGACCACCCGTCAATTGTCCTTGGTGGCCAAGCGGATCGCGGCCAGCGACAACCCGATGAGCACGTAGCAGCCGGCCAGGGCCGTGCTGTGCCACAGCCCCTCGGTCGGCAGCGGGTCGCGCATCACGTCGCCCAGGTCGTCCCACGACGAGGTGATCAGGTACGGGTGCAGCCAGTCCAGCGCGGGGAACACGGTCAGCACCGCGAACACGATCACCCCGGCCATGGTCGCCGCCATCACCACCAGCGGGTGCTCGGTGCACGCCGAGATCGCCAGGGCGACCGCCGCGACACCCCACACCTGCACGGTGACCACCAGCACCGCCAGCGCGACGCGCCCGATGCCCTCGGCGAACGGCAGCGTGCTGCCCGACAGGGTCAGCAGCCCGTCGCCGCCGAACAGCACCACGCCGGTGACCGTGCCGACGACCGCGAGCAGGGTCACCGCGAACAGCGTCATCGCGGCCACGCCGAACGCCTTGATCGCCAGCAGCCGCATCCGCCCGACCGGGGCGACCATCAGGCCGCGCAGCGTGCCGTGCTGGGCCTCGCCCGCCAGCCCGTCCGCCGCCCAGATCGCGCCCACCAGCGGCAGCAGCAGCGGCAGCGCCAGGGTCAGCGTGAACACCGGCAGCACCAGGCCGTTGCCGGCGATGATCCCGGCCAGGCCGGGCGCCGACGAGCCGTCGTCGTCCATCTCGATCCACAGGCCGATGCCGGGCAGCACCGGCACCAGGCACAGCAGCGCCAGCCCGATCACCGTCCGCGGCCTGCGCAGGATCCACCGCAGCTCCGAGCGCAGCTGCCTGCCCAGCGGGGCGCGTGCCGCCACGACGGCGCTCATCGGGTGCCCTCCTCGATCGTGTCCACCGCGGACAGGTGGTGCTCGGCTTCCTCGGCCTCGGTGAGCCGCGCGAACAGGTCCTCCAGGCCCGTGCGGTGCCGGCGCGCCTCGTGCACCGCGACCCCCGCGCGCACCAGCGCCTCCAGCACCGCGGGCGCGGACGTGCCGATCAGCTCCACCCGCACGCCCCCGTCGTCGTCCGCGGTGAAGGGGCGCGCCGAGATCCGGCTCGCGCGCAGCGCCGTCAGCGCCTGCTCCACGTCCGGCGTGGTGACCAGCAGCGAGCTGCTGTCGGCCTGGAGCAGCTCGGCCAGCCCGCCCTGCGCGACCACCGTGCCCCGGTGCAGCACGGCCACGTGCGTGCAGGTCGCCTCGATCTCGCTGAGCAGGTGCGACGACACCAGCACCGTGCTGCCCGCCCCGTGCAGGTCGGCGATCACGCGGCGCACCTCGCGGGTGCCCGCCGGGTCGAGGCCGTTGGTCGGCTCGTCCAGCACGATCAGCCTGCGCGGCACCAGCAGCGCCGCGGCCAGGCCCAGCCGCTGCTTCATGCCCAGCGAGTACCCCCGGTAGCGGCGGTGCGCGGCGGCGGCCAGCCCGACCCGCTCCAGCGCGTCCTCCACCGCCTGCCGGATCGAACCGGTGGCCAGCAGCGGCTCGAACGCCGCCGCCCGCCGCAGGTTCTCCCGCCCCGACAGGAACGGGTGGAACCCCGGACCCTCGACCAGCGCGCCCACGTGCGGAAGCGCGTCGCCCGCGCCGTCGGGCAGGGCCTTGCCCAGCAGCTCGACCTCCCCCTCGGTCGGCCGCACCAGCCCGAGCAGCATCCGGATCGTGGTGGTCTTGCCCGACCCGTTCGGGCCGAGCATCCCCAGCACCGCGCCCTCCGGCACGTCCAGGTCCACCCGGTCCACCGCGACCGTCCGCCCGTACACCTTGCGCAGTCCCCGCGTCCGGGCGGCGAGGACCGGGGTGGAGCCGGTGCCGACCGGCTCCACCCGCGCGCTGGTCGAGGCGGTCACTTCACCTGGCCGATCGCCTCGACCAGCACCTGCTCCGGCACCGCGCCGACGGCCACGCGGCCGTCGTCGGCGATCAGCACGCCGCCGACCCGGGCGGTGACCAGCGTGCCCGACCCCCACGGGCCGCTGACCTGCTTGCCGAGCTGCCGCAGCAGGCCCTGCACGTCGACGCCCTCCTCGCCGCGGCGGCCCTCCCACTCGCCGCCGTCACCGGTCGGCCGCGGCTCGAGGTCCGCCAGGGCGTCCGCCGGCACGCGCGCGACCAGCACGGCGTCCCAGCCCTCGCCGACCACCTGCGGGTTCGCCTCGGCCAGCAGCCGCTCCGCGGCCGTCCGGTCCTCCTCGGACAGGTCCTGCGGCCGGACCTCGCTCACCTCGGCCCCGGCGGGCGGGGTGAAGGCGAACAGCGCCGGGTCCTGCGGGCCGACGTTCAGCTCGGAGAACCCGACCTGGGCGGCGGGCGCGTTCGTGCCGTTGGTCAGCACGGACACCCGCAGCGGGGCGCGCAGCTCCGCGTCGACCGCCACCCGCACCTCCCGCAGCACGGTCCGCTCGGTCGGCTTCGGCGTCAGCACCAGCTCGTAGGCGGCCCGGCCGGCCACCCGCGCGGTGCCGTCGACGGTGACGTCGCTGAACTCCTGGACGCGGGTCACCACCTCGCGGGCCAGCGTCACCGGGTCGCTCGGCGCGCCCTCCACGTGCCCCCGCTCCGCCGCGGCGTCGCGGGGCACCTTCCGGACGGTCTGCTCGGCCGAGTCCCACAGCCACGACGTGCGCCCGTCGTCGACGAAGGTCTTCTCCGACTCGCCCGCCGGGAGCTGGACCCGCACCTTGCCGGTGCCGTCGGTCCACATCCGCAGCGAGCTGGCGCCGTCGGACAGCTGCGGCATCCCCGCCAGGGCCGGGACGCCCAGGTCGTTGTTCACCTCGACGCTGCCGCCGAACGCGGCGGGCTTCGCCGTGATCACCGACTCGACGAGGGACTCGGCGGTCACGTCGGGCAGCACCGGCGCCGGGCCCGCGCCGGCGGGCATCGCCAGCACCCCCAGCCCGGTGACCCCGGCGACCACCCCGGCCGCCGCCACGGCCACCGTCACCCTTCTCCGGTTCATGAACCCCTCCTCCTCGGCGTCGGGCAGCCCCTTGCGAACCCGACGGCACCGACCCTCCCGCGCTCGTCCTGAGATCGGGCTGAGAGGCTGAGAGAGCACTGAGAGCCCACCACGATGGTCCCACTGACCGGGCATGCTGTGTGGCGTGAGACCACGGGTGCTGGTAGTGGACGACGAGGTGGGAGTCCGGCGGGCGCTGGAGCGCGGCCTGTCCGCCGAGGGCATGGAGGTGGTCACCGCCGCCGACGGGCCCAACGCCCTGCGCGTGGCGCTGACCGGCGCGTTCGACGTGGTGCTGCTGGACATCATGCTGCCCGGCCTGTCCGGCTACCGGGTGCTCCAGCGGATGCGCGCCGAGGGCGTGCGCACCCCCGTGCTCATGGTGTCGGCCAAGGACGGCGAGGTCGACCAGGCCGACGGCCTCGACCTCGGCGCGGACGGCTACCTGGTCAAACCGTTCTCGTTCGTGGTGCTCGTCGCCCAGGTCAGGGCCCTGCTGCGGCGCAACACGGCCGACCTGTCGCGGCGCCGGCTCAAGCTCGGCGACCTGGTGGTGGACCGGTCGGCGCGCGAGGTCAGCTGGGCGGGCGAGCCGGTGCAGCTCTCACCCCGCGAGTACGCGGTCCTCGACGTGCTCGCCGGCCGCGCCGGGTCCGTGGTCACCAAGGACGAGCTGCTGCGCAGCGTGTGGGGCGACGAGCAGGCCGCCACCCGCAACGCCGTGGAGGTCTACGTCGGCTACCTGCGGCGCAAGCTGGAGGCGATGGGCGCGGGCGAGGTCGTGCGCACCGTGCGCGGGCACGGCTACCTGGCGTCCACGCCCGACCTCGACGCGGCCCTGGGCTCGGCCAGGCGCAGGTGAACCCGCGCCGCTGGTGGCTGCGGCGCACGCTGCGGTTCCGCATCACGGTCGTGGCGACCGGCGTGGCGCTGATGTGCCTGCTCGGGTTCACCCTCCTCGCCCCGCGCCTGATCGGGCTGGTGCAGGTCAGCGCTGTGGACGCGGAGCTGTGGCGGTCCGGCGCGGTGCGCGTGCTCGACACCGCGGGCGCGCCCCTGGACGGCGGGCCGCCCACCGACCTCACCGCCGCCGAGGTCCGGGCGCTCAAGTCGGGTGAGCCGGTGCTGCGGCTGGACGGCGACAGCGCCCACCGGTGGACCGGGCGGGTCGTGTTCGACGCCGACGGCACACCCCGGCTGCACGTCGCCGGCGACACCCTCCTCGGCTACCAGGGGGCCAACCGGCTGGGCACCCGCTGGCTGCTGGTGGCGGCCGTCCTGGTGGCGGGGCTCGTGGGCATCGCGACGTGGCTGGCCGTGCGGTCGTCGCTGCGGCCGGTGGAGCGGATGCGCGCGGCCGCGGCCGAACTGCCGCGCGGCAGGCGCCTGCCCGTGCCCGCCGCCCGCGACGAGCTGCAGGCGCTCGCCGTGGCGCTGAACGCGCTGCTGGCGCGCCGCGACGAGGCCACCGAGCGGCTGCGGCGGTTCACCGGCGACGCCGCCCACGAGCTGCGGTCGCCGGTGACGTCGGTGCGGGCCCAGGCCGAGGTGGCGGTCGCGCACCCCGACCCCGACTTCTCCATCGAGGTGCTGGAGTCCGTGGTCGAGGAGTCCCAGCGGCTGTCCGCCCTGGTCGACGCGCTGCTCATCCTCGCCCGCGCCGACACCGGCGAACTGCCCCGCGCCGAACCCGTCGACCTGGTGCTCCAGGTCCAGGCGGCCGTGGAGCGGCTGGACACCGACCTGATCGTGCAGGTCGCCGCCCCGATGAGCGCGTGCCTGGTCCCGGCCGCCCGCGCCGAGGTCGAGCTGGTCGTGGACAACCTGCTGCGCAACGCCGCCCGCCACGCGCGCACGTTCATCCGGATCTCGGTGCTGCCCGCCGCCCGCCAGGTGCGCCTCGTGGTCGACGACGACGGCCACGGCATCCCCGAGGAGCACCGCGAGAAGGTGTTCGACCGCTTCTACCGCGTCGAGAGCGACCGGGGCCGCGCCACCGGCGGCTTCGGCCTGGGCCTGGCCCTGGTCGCGCACCTGGTGCGGCGGCGGCGCGGGACCGTGCGGGCGACGGAGTCACCCGAGGGCGGCGCCCGCCTGGAAGTGCGCTGGCCCAGCTACCGCTGACCGCCCGGAGGAATTCCCCCGGGCGGTTTCCCAGAATTCAACCGGCACTATTTTCGGCCGATGTCAGGAACAGCGGACGAGCCGACCCTCGGAGGCGTCGAAAACGCACGCGATGTAGACCAGCGTGCTGTCCTCGTAGTAGTTCTTGTTGCACACGCCCCACGTGCCGTTGCCCAAACCGTTCCGGCAGATGCCCGACCGGTACAGCGAGCCGTTCCGGTAGTTGTCCCACCGGGCCTCGGCCGACGCGCTGTCGGCCGCGGTGTCCCGGACCCACCACTTGTCACCGTCGGCCTCGAAGCACGCCCGCGCCCCGGTGACCGACACGCAGGGCAAACCCGCCGGCGGCGTGCCCGCCACGGCCTCGTTGAACTCGACCGCGGCCACCGAGACACCGTCCCGGGTCCCGCCGGACCACCCGCCCGCGACCCCTTCCGCCGACGCGGACGGCGCGAGCGCGCACAGCAGCGCCACCACGGCGCCAACGACCGCGAAACGCATTCTCCCCATATTTCTTCCCCCTTTTTCCGCCGGTTCCCGCCCCGCCCCCCGGCAGAGCCTCGTGAGAACCGCGAAACGACCGTATCAGAAACTCCCGGCCCTCCCGCGTGGTCCATTCGGAGGTTCTGCCTGGTTCCGCCGGACAGGCACCGGCTATTCCACGTCCCCGCGCACCCCGACCCGGCGTCACCGGGCCGCGCCACCCCGGGGTGGCAGGATGCCGCAGTGCCCGAGCTGAGGAACACCACCCTGGTCGACGCGCCCCTGCGCACCGTCGCCGCCGCGCTGCTGGACGGCCTCCTGCTGGCCCGCGCGGTCCGGGGTCTCGGCGTGCGGATCTCCGGCGAACCCGTGCTCTACCAGGGCGCCTCGTTCACCGGCTCGGTCGGCCCGGTCACCGGCGTGCTGGTCGTCACCCGCGCAGACACCACGGGCGTCTCGGCCGAGCTGGTGGGCGGCCCCCTGCCGTCGCTGAGCCTGACCACCGACCTCCTGCGCACGGGCGGCGGCACGATGGTCGTCGACTCGGTCGAGTGGACCAGCCCCGGAGGCCCGGTGGGCCGCCTCGCGGACGTGGTGGTGGGCCGCGGCCTGGCCCTGAAAGTCCTGCAGGCCCGCGCCCGCGCGATCTCCCGGCGCTCCGTCGAACTCCTCGACGCCCGCGTGGTGGTCGGCGCGGCCATCATCCGCGACGGCCTCCTCCTGGCCCAGCAGCGCGCCTACCCGCCGGACGCCGCCGGCCGCTGGGAACTCCCCGGCGGCCGCGTCGAACCCGGCGAGACCGACGAGGCCGCCCTGATCCGCGAGTGCCGCGAGGAGCTGGACATCACCATCACCCCGGGCCCCGCCCTCGAACCGGACGTCCCCCTGCGCCCGGACCTCCTCCTCCGCGCCTACACCGCCAACCTGGACACGGGCACCCCCACCCCCGCCGACCACCAGGCCGTCCGCTGGATCACCCCCACCGAACTGCCCACCCTCGACTGGCTCCCAGCCGACCGCGCCCTACTCCCCTCCCTGTCACGCGTCCTCCACTAACCCCCGCGTGTCCTCCACTCAGACATCGCGTGTCCTCCACTCGGACACCGCGAGTCGTACGTTCAGACCCGCCGTGTCGTACGTTCCGGACCTCCGAGTTCACCGTTCGAGATCCGCTTCCGGACCCATCCGCCGATCCCGAACGGTGAACTCACCGGTCCTGGACGTACGACTCGCGATGTCTGAGCGGAGGACACGCGCGGGCTGAGTGGAGGACACGCGGGGGAGGGCTTCAGCCGAGGCCGGTGACGCGCAGGGCGGCGTCCAAGCGGTGGCGGCAGCGGTCACGGGTGCGCTCGGCGCCGTGGGCGCGGACGCGGTCCAGCTCGGCCGGGTCGTCCAGCAGTTGCCGGGTCCGCTCCCGCACCGGCCTCAGCTCCTCCACCACCGCCTCGGCCGTCGCCTCCTTCAGCTCGTGGTAGGTCGCGAAGCCGTCGGCCAGGTCCTTCGGCTCCTTGCCCGTGCACGCGGCCAGCACCTCCAGCAGGTTCGCCACCCCCGGCTGCTCCTCGGGCGCGTACCGCACCTGCGCCAACTCGTCCGTCACGGCCCGCCGGATCTTGCGCCGCACCAGGTCGGGCGGGTCCAGCACGAACACCGTGCCCGCCGCGTCCTTCGCCGACTTGTCCATCTTGCGGCTCGGGTCGGCCAGGTCGCGGACCCGGGCGGCGGTCGGCGGCACCACCGCGCGCGGCACCACGAACACCTCGCCGTACGTGCCGTTGAACCGCCGCGCCAACGCCCGCGCCAACTCCACGTGCTGCCGCTGGTCGTCACCCACCGGCACCTCGTGCGCGCCCTGGAGCAGGATGTCCGCCGCCATCAGCACCGGGTAGGTGAGCAGGCTCAACCGCACCGACGGCCGCCCCACCGACTTCTCCTTGAACTGCACCATCCGCGCCGCCTCGCCGTACGTGCAGGTGCACTCCAGCACCCACGTCAGCGCGCCCAGCTCGCGGACCAGGTCCGACTGCACCGACACCGACCTCGGGTCGACACCGGCGGCGATCAGCACCGCCAGCTGCTCCCGGGCCAGCGCCCGCAGCCGGGACGGGTTGTGCGAGGTCGTCATCGCGTGCAGGTCGCTGATGAAGTAGACGTCGTCCTCACCGCCGTCGACGGCCCACTGCCGCACGGCGCCGAGGTAGTTGCCCAGCTGGACCGGGCCGGACGGGGTGATCGCGGACAGCCTGACCATGGTGGATCCCTTCGGGGTGGGCCCGCCGCGACCGGACCCCCCGAACAACGCGAAGGCCGCCTCGACGGGCGGCCTGCGTTCGTTGACGCGCAGTGCTAGGGCCGCCGGAAGGCGGGCCACCAGGACACGTGAAGTGCGCGCATGACCCCAGATGGTAGCGGGTCGCGGCGCCGCGACCCAGACCCCGCGACGCGGATCCCGTAACACGAACGGGTCAAGCGGCCTTCTTCCCCGACTTCTTCTTCTTGGCCTTCAGCAGGGCCACGACCGGGCAGCCCTTGCAGCGCGGCGTAGACCGGCAGCACTTCTTCTTCACCTTGCCCTTGCCCACGTGACGCGCTCCACTCATCCAGGTGTCCCCAGGGTAGGTGAGGCTGACCTCACCTGCGGTCCCCGTGTGGTAATGACAGCCCGCCCGGTAGACTGCTTGTGGCTGCGTGCGTGCTCCAGTCCCGGCGCCCGGCCCTCCCTCGAAACAGCTCTAGGAGTTCCGCGTGCCCACGGCCACCGCGTCGATCAAGGAAACGCTGGTCCGCAACGACCTGCGCAACGTCGCGATCGTCGCGCACGTTGACCACGGCAAGACCACCCTGGTCGACGCCATGCTCCGCCAGTCCGGCGCCTTCTCCGAGCGGGCCGAGCCCGTCGACCGGGTGATGGACTCCGGTGAGCTGGAGCGCGAGAAGGGGATCACGATCCTCGCCAAGAACACCGCCGTCCGCCGCCACACGCCCGACGGCGTGATCACCATCAACGTGGTGGACACCCCCGGCCACGCCGACTTCGGCGGCGAGGTCGAACGCGGCCTGTCCATGGTCGACGGCGTGGTCCTGCTGGTCGACGCCTCCGAGGGCCCGCTGCCGCAGACCCGGTTCGTGCTGCGCAAGACCCTCGCCGCCGGCCTGCCGGTCATCCTCGTGGTCAACAAGGTCGACCGCCCCGACGCCCGCATCTCCGAGGTCGTCGAAGAGGCCCACGACCTGCTGCTCGACCTCGCCACCGAGGTCGGCGCCGACGACTCCGTGCTCGACCTCCCGGTCGTCTACGCCTCCGCCCGCGCCGGCCGCGCCTCCCTCAACCAGCCCGAGGACGGCGGCCTGCCCGACGAGGAGAACCTCGACTCGCTGTTCGAGGTGCTCCTCAACCACATCCCCGCCCCGACCGGCGACGCGGACGCGCCGCTCCGCGCCCTGGTCACCAACCTCGACGCGTCCACGTTCCTCGGCCGCATCGCGCTGTGCCGCATCGCCGCCGGCCGCATCCGCAAGGGCGAGACCGTCGCCTGGTGCCGCGAGGACGGGTCCACGCAGAAGGTCAAGATCACCGAGCTGCTGATCACCGAGGCCCTCGAGCGGGTGCCCGCCGAGGAGGCGCGCGCCGGCGACCTGGTCGCGATCGCGGGCATCCCGGACATCACCATCGGCGACACGCTGGCCGACGTCGACAACCCCGAGCCGCTGCCGCGGATCACCGTCGACGAGCCCGCCATCTCCATGACGATCGGCGTCAACACCGGCCCGCTCGCCGGCCGCGGCGGCGGCACCAAGCTCACCGCGCGCCTGGTCAAGGCCCGGCTCGACGCCGAGCTCGTCGGCAACGTGTCGGTGCGCGTGCTGCCCACCGAGCGGCCCGACACCTGGGAGGTCCAGGGCCGCGGCGAGCTGGCGCTGGCCATCCTCGTCGAGCAGATGCGGCGCGAGGGCTTCGAGCTCACCGTCGGCAAGCCGCAGGTCGTCACCAAGACCGTCGACGGCAAGCTGCACGAGCCGTTCGAGCGGCTGACCATCGACGCGCCCGAGGAGCACCTCGGCGCCATCACCCAGCTGCTGGCCAACCGCAAGGGCCGGATGGAGAACATGTCCGGCCACGGCACCGGCCGGATCAAGCTGGACTACGTCGTGCCGTCGCGCGGCCTGATCGGCTTCCGCACCGAGTTCCTGACCGAGACCCGGGGCACCGGCATCGCCAACGCGGTCGCCGAGGGCTACGGCCCGTGGGCCGGCGAGATCCGCACCAGGCACAACGGCTCGCTGGTCGCCGACCGCGCGGGCTCGGTCACCGCGTACGCGATGATCCAGCTGGCCGACCGGGGCACGTTCTTCGTCGAGCCGGGCGCCGACACGTACGAGGGAATGGTCGTCGGCGAGAACCCGCGCGCGGAGGACCTGGACGTCAACGTGTGCCGCGAGAAGAAGCTGACGAACATGCGCACCTCGACGGCCGACGTGATGGAGACCCTGGCGCGGCCGCGCAAGTTGTCGCTGGAAGAGGCGCTGGAGTTCTGCGCGGCGGACGAGTGCGTCGAGGTCGCGCCGGAGGTCGTGCGGGTGCGGAAGGTGATCCTCGACGCGAACCAGCGGGGCCGCGAGCGGAACCGCGCCAAGCTGCGCGGCTGACGCCGCCTTCTCCTTATATATAGGGTGCGCTGACGGGCACCCCGGGGCAGCCCCGGGGTGCCCGTTGCTTGTGGGGCACACGATCGGGTGGTCATCGGCCCTGGCATGTACGAAAACCGGGAGTTCGGCATCGGTTAAAACATGAGGAAGCCGCCCAACCCCGGACCCCCGACTTCCGGACCCCCGACCACCCCCGCAGACCGACCCCGTCAGGTCACAGCCCACCCCGCCGGCCCAGGAGCCTCGGCCCCAGCCACTCCGCCGCACCCCATCGCACCTGCGTCCGCCATCCCCGCCGCGTCCGCGCCGGCCACACGCCGGTCATGCGCACCACGCCCGCGCCCGCGCCGGTCACGCGCGTCACGCCGCGTCCCGTGCCCGCGCACGTACCCGGCCAACCGCTCGGTCGGGATGGGCTGGTTGCGGGGGCTGGCGCTGGGGACTGCGCGTGCGGCTTGAGCTGGGTGGGGCGGGGTGCGGGTGGAGCGCGGTGCGGGTGGGGTGTGACGCGAGTGCGGTGCGGTGAGTGTGGTGCGCGGAGCCAGGCCGGGCCGGGCTGGGCTGGGCCGAGCCGAGCCCAGCCGAGCCGGGCTGGAGCTGGGGCCGGGCCGGAGCTGGAGCTGAGGCCGGACTGGACTGGGCTGAGCTGGAGCTGGAGCTGGAGCCGGGGCCCGGGCCCGGGCCCGGGCCTGTGAGTTCATGAGGGTGTGAGGCAGCTCACGGACTGGTGAAGGTGGGGCGGGGCCTCTGCGGTCGGCTGCCGCGGGCATCTGGCACGCTCGTCGTCATGGGCAAGCGATCGGTTCCGGCGGTGTTGGCTGCGGTTTTGCTGTTGGCCGCTTGCACGGCCACCCCGCCACCGCCGCTGGTGCCCTCGACACCGGGCATGACGGTCGTGCCCAAGGAGAAGCAGAACGAGCTGGTGGTCGGGGTCGACGACGTCACGGGCGGGTACAACCCGCACACGCTCGCGGCCCAGTCGACGATCACCACGGCGCTGTCCTCGCTGCTCCTGCCCTCCACCTTCCGCACGGACGCGGACGGCAGCCCGCGGATCGACCTGGACCTGCTGGTCAGCGCCGAGGTCACCAACGCCGACCCGTACACCGTCACCTACACCCTCCGCCGGGACGCGAGCTGGTCCGACTCCGCTCCCATCGCGGCCGAGGACTTCGTCTACCTCTGGCAGCGCATGCGCGAGGAGCCCGGGGTCATCAACCCCGCCGGGTACCGCCTGATCGACGACATCACCAGCCGCGAGGGGGGCAAGGTGGTCGAGGTGGTGTTCAGCGAGCCCTACCCCGGCTGGCGGAGCCTCTTCCACGACCTGCTGCCGGCCCACCTGCTCAAGGACGCGCCCGGCGGCTGGGGGGCCGCGCTCGCCGACAGCTTCCCGGCGACCGGGGGGCCGTTCGCGGTGCGGAACCTCGACCAGCCCCGCGGGGAGATCATCCTCGAGCGCAACGACCGCTACTGGGAGCAGCCGCCGGCGCTCGATCGGCTGGTCCTCCGTCGGGCGAGCCAGGGGGACGTCGTCGAGGCGCTCGACACCAGCGACAACCACGTCGCCCTCATCCGCGCCGACGCCATCGCGCTGCGGGACGTCGATGAGTTGGCCAAGGCCAAGCCCGTCACGGTGACGACCGTGCCCCGACCGGAGGTCGTCACGGTCCTGTTCCGGCCCGCCGCCCCCCAGATGGGTGATGTCCGGGTTCGGACGGCGATCTCGAACACCCTCGATCGCGACGAGCTGATCGCCCTCGGCACCCGCAGCGGGCCGAGCGCGCACCTCCGCGCCGATGCCCAGGTAACACCGCCGTCAAAGTCCGGTTACACGGCGACCATGCCGGCCAAGAGCGGAGACCCCGCGCAACTGCTCACCGAGGCGGGTTACACCCGCACGGATGGTCACTGGGGTCGGGATGGCAAGCGGTTGGAGTTGACCATCGCCGCGCCCGCCGGGATCGAGCCCTACGTGGCCGTCGCCAACGAGGTCCAACGTCAACTGTCATTGTCCGGAATCGGTGCCCGCGTCCTGACAACGCAGCCCAATGAGTTGTTCGCCCGAGATCTGGGCCTTACGGACGGCCCTGACAACGCTGTCGACATTGCCGTCGTGCCCCGGCTGGACACGGGTGATTCGGCGGCCGTTCTGGCTTCCTCATTCGGGTGCACGACGTCACCGGAGGACGGAGGTGCACCCATTCCGGGGAATCTCTCGGGTTTCTGCGACCAGTCGGTCCAGCCGGTGATCGAGCAGGCCCTGTCGGGGGAGGTGCTGCTGTCCGAGGCCCTCGCCGCGGTCGAGCCGGTGCTCTGGCAGCAGGCCGTCTCGATGCCGTTGTTCCAGGTAGCGGACCTGCTGGTGGTCCTGCCGGAGGCCCGTGAGGTCACCGCGGGCGCCCCGTTCGCCGGCCCCTTCAGCACCGCGTCGTCCTGGCGCCTGGAAGGCCGTTGACCGTTGACCCGTACGAAACACTGGCTTCAAGATGCGTTCGCGGTGCAGTATTGACAGTATTCCTGGCGACCGGTTAACGAACGCTCCCGCCCGTAACGACGGAGTCGCTTGCTGCGACCAACGTGTCACCCTTTGGTCACGATCGGCCGATGGGCAGTGACCGTGCGGCGCACGGGTTCTTATCGTGCTGCAACGGTGTGTCGGTTCGGGGCGTGTTTGGCACATCACGGTTATGGGTGGAAGCAGACTCAAACGGTCGCTCCAACCCGGTGCTAGGAGGGCACGTGTCGATGAGGAGATCAAAAGCTGTCTCGGCGCTCGCGCTGATGACCAGCGCCGCGCTCGTCCTGAGCGCGTGCGGCGGCGGCGGAACGAGCAGCACTGACCAGGGTGGCCAGCAGGACGCCAACCCGGGCGAGATCGGCGGCCAGGACGAGCTGCTCAAGCGTCCCAAGGTCGAGGACATCGGCGAGATCGCGGTCGCCGTGGAAGAGGGCTTCCACAACTACAACAACAACATCGGCGCGACGAACAACTTCTCCAGCACCATCGCGCTGTCCAACGTGCAGCCCTCGCCGTACATCACCGAGCTGGTCGACGGCAAGGTGCTGATCAAGGTCGACGGCGACCTGATGGAGTCCGTCAAGGTCACCTCGACGAGCCCGCAGACCATCGAGTGGAAGGTCCGCCCCGAGGCGGTCTGGTCCGACGGCCAGCCGATCGACTGCGACGACTTCCACCTGAAGTGGCTCGCGGCCACCAGCAAGGCCACCGTCACGAGCGACAGCGGCGAGTCCGCCTCGATCTTCGACTCGTCGCCCACGGGCTACGAGAACATCGAGAAGCTCGAGTGCTCGGACAACGACAAGACCATCACCACGACGTTCTACGCGGACAAGCCGTTCGCCGACTACCGGGCGCTGTTCTCGCAGCCGGGTAGCGACAGCCTGCTCCCGGCCCACGTCCTGGAGCAGAAGGCGAACGTCCCGGACGTCACCAAGGTCCTGCCGTCGCAGAACGACGACACGGTCAAGGCGGTCGCGGACTTCTACACCAAGGGCTGGCTGGGCTTCGACCCGTCGGTCGCCCTGTCCGGCGGTCCCTACGCGATCGAGTCCTCGGACCTGAAGGACCAGACCGTCCTGGTGCGCAACCCCAAGTGGTGGGGCAACCCGGGTGGCCCGTCCAAGGTCATCCTGAAGACGAACACGGACGCCCAGTCCGCGGCGCAGCAGCTCCAGAACAAGGAAGTCCAGGTCATCGCGCCGCAGGCCGACCCGTCGGTCGCCATGCAGCTGCGCGAGGACAGCGCGTTCGAGGTCTACGCGGCCGGTGGCCAGACCTACGAGCACGTCGACTTCAACATGGCGCGCCCGCTGTTCAAGGAGAACAAGGACCTGCGCCTGGCCGTGGCCCAGTGCTTCGACCGGCAGGGCCTGATCGACAAGCTGGTGGCGGACGTCGACCCGAACGCCAAGCCGCTGGGCAGCCTGACCTTCATGCCGAACGAGATCGGCTACGAGGACCACTACAGCGACATCGGCAACGGTGACGTCGCGGCGGCGAAGAAGACCCTGGAGGACGGCGGCTGGGCCCTGGGCTCGGACGGCATCTACACCAAGGGCGAGTTCCGCGCCTCCTTCGCGATCGGCTTCAAGACGGTCCAGCGCCGTGCGGACACCGTCCGCATCCTGCAGGACAAGTGCCGCCAGGCCGGCATCGAGGTCATCGCCGACCAGGCCGCCGACTTCAACGACAAGCGCCTCCCGGCGTCCGAGTTCGACGCGGCCCTGTTCGCGTGGGTCGGCCAGCCGCTGAAGGCCGGCGCGTACGGCAACTACGCGCAGAAGTCCAAGGGCGGTTCGGCCAACTACAACAACTACGACTCGGCCGCGCTGACCGAGACGTGGGCCAAGGCCAACGGCGAGCTGGACTACGAGAAGCGCACCGCGATGATGAACGACGCGGACAAGATCATGCGGGAAGACCTGCACAGCATCCCGCTGTTCCAGCTGTCCGACTTCGCCGCGTCGAACGCGGACATCGGCCCGATCTCCTACATCGGTGTCGGTGGCGGCGCGACCTGGAACCTGTACGCCTGGCAGAAGAAGAGCTGACACCGGGCAAGCACGCAGCTGGGTAAAGCACGACCCTTCCGCCGGGGGGCCGGTGCCACGAGCACCGGCCCCCCGGACGGTGTCCGCGTCCGGTAGGCGCCTACGCTGGCAGGCGGGGGCGCCTAGGGAGACTAGAGACTCGTCATGTTCCGTTACATAATCCGGCGGTTGTTGATCTCAATTCCGCTGTTGATCGTCGCTTCATTCCTCTGCTTCGGACTCGTGAACGCCATGGGCGACCCCCTGGCCGAGTGGAAGCTCCAGAAGCCCCGGACACCGGCGGAGATCGCCGCCGCTTACGAGCGGACGGGCTACAACGACCCGTTCATGGAGCGCTACGTCGAATGGGCGGGCGACTTCGTGACCGGCGACTGGGGCGAGACGGTCGTCCCCGGCAACGCGGGCAGGCCCGTGAAGGACGAGCTGCTCACGGCCTTCGGCATCACGTTGCGGCTCATCCTCGCCGCCGAGATCATCGCGCTGATACTCGGCATCGCGGTCGGTGTCATCGGCGCGGTCAGACAGTACTCGTTGTTCGACTACACGGCGACCGGAATATCGTTCGCCATGTTCTCGATGCCGTTGTTCTGCGTGGCCCTCGTGCTCAAGGCGGGCGGCATCAAGCTGAACGACTGGCTGGAGTCCATCGGCGCGGACCGGTGGATCGTCACCGCCGGACCGCCGGGCGAGGGCTTCAGCGGCAGCTTCGGCGAGCAGTTCTTCCAGTACAGCGGCGCCTACATCCTGCCGACCATCTCGCTCGTGGTGATCCAGTTCGCGCTCTACAGCCGCTTCCAGCGCGCTTCGATGCTCGAAACGCTCAACGCCGACTACGTGCGCACCGCGCAGGCGAAGGGCATTTCGCAGGGGCGCGCCATCTTCCGCCACGCGCTGCGCAACGCCTTGATCCCGATCATCACGGTGTCCTCGCTGAACATCGGCGCGGGTTTCGGCGGCGCGGTGATCACCGAGACGGTCTTCAACTGGTCCGGGATGGGCAAGTTCATCGTCGAGGCCATCACGAAGATCGAGCCCTACCAGGTGCTCGGCTTCATGATGGTGACGGCCGTGTTCATCATCGCGTTCAACCTGATCGCGGACATCCTGTACGCATTCCTGGACCCGAGGATTCGCCTTGACTAACATGGGAGCCCCCGCGGCGCAGGCGCCTGCGCCGGACTCGGCCGAGGCGAGCCAGTTCGACAGCACCTCGGCCCGCAAGCAGTGGCAGGTCATCCTGCGCCGGTTCGCCCGGCACCGCCTGGCGCTGTTCGGTTTCGTCCTGTTCGTGCTGCTGGTGCTGTTCGCGTTCTTCGGCGGCCTGTTCTGGAAGTACCCGTACACCGACCTGGGCTTCAAGCGGTACCTGCCGCCCAGCGCCGACCACCCGTTCGGCACCGACCGGCTCGGCGGCGACATGGTCGCCCAGATCATCCGCGGCACCCAGTTCTCGATCCAGATCGCGCTCGTGGTGGCGCTGCTGTCCACCGTCATCGGCGTGGTGCTGGGCGCGCTGGCCGGCTACCTCAAGGGCTGGGTCGACACCCTGATCAGCCGCTTCATCGACCTGCTGCTGGTGATCCCCAGCCTGGTCATCGCGGCGGTGCTGGTGCGCAACAGCTTCGTGGTGTCGGTGGCGGGCGGCTCGGGCGGGTCGAACTGGATGATCGTGGCCCTGTACCTGGGCCTGATCGGCTGGCTGTCGATCGCCCGCGTGATCCGCGGCATGGTCCTGTCGCTGCGGGAGAAGGAGTTCGTGGAGGCGGCCCGCGCGCTGGGCGCGTCCACGTCCCGGATCGTGTTCCGGCACATCCTGCCGAACACCGTCGACGTGATCATCGTCAACGCCACGCTGGCCATCGCCCAGGCGGTGCTGCTCGAGGCGGCCCTGTCCTTCATCGGCTTGGGCGTGCAGAGCCCCGACACCTCGCTGGGCCTGATGATCAGCCTGAACAAGAACGAGCTGACGCTGCACCCGTGGCTGTTCTTCGCCCCGTTCGTGTTCATCGTGCTGATCTCGCTCGCGGTCAACTTCATCGGTGACGGGCTCCGGGACGCCTTCGACCCGCGGCAGAAGAGGGTGAAGGCATGAGTGGGTTTGACGTGCTCGGCGAGCCCCGGTCGGACTCCGGCCGCGGCGGCGAGAAGCTCCTGAAGGTGGAGAACCTGTCGGTGGACTTCCCCACCGACGACGGCACCGTGCACGCGGTGCGGGACGTGTCGTTCACGCTCGGCGCGGGCGAGGTGCTCGGCGTCGTGGGCGAGTCCGGCTCGGGCAAGTCGGTGTCGTCGATGGCGGTCATGGGCCTGCTGCCCAAGACCGCGAAGGTCGCCGGCTCGATCGAGTTCAAGGGCCGCGAGCTGGTCGGCCTGGACTACAAGCAGATGCAGCCGATCCGCGGCAACGGCATCTCGATGATCTTCCAGGACCCGATGACGTCGCTGAACCCGGTGTACACGGTGGGCTGGCAGCTCGCCGAGGCGCACCAGGCGCACCACGACGTGTCCAAGAAGGCGGCCTGGGCCAAGGCCGTCGAGGTGCTGGAGCTGGTGGGCATCCCGCAGCCGGACCGGCGCGCCTCGCAGTACCCGCACGAGTTCTCGGGCGGCATGCGGCAGCGCGCGATGATCGCCATGGCGATCATCAACGACCCGGACGTGATCATCGCCGACGAGCCGACCACGGCGCTGGACGTGACCGTGCAGGCGCAGATCCTGGACACGCTGCTGCGCATCCGGGACGAGACGAGCGCCGGCATCATGATCATCACGCACGACCTCGGCGTCGTGGCGGGCATGGTGGACCGCGTCCAGGTCATGTACGGCGGCACGGTCGTCGAGCAGGGCTCCGTGGACGAGATCTTCGAGGCCCAGCGGATGCCCTACACCGTCGGCCTGCTGGGTTCCATCCCGAACCCGAACATGCTGGGCAAGCGCCTCACCCCGATCCAGGGCGCGCCGCCCTCGCTGATGAACCTGCCGCAGGGCTGCACGTTCTCGCCGCGCTGCCCGCTGGCGATCGACGCCTGCCGGGAGACCGAGCCGCAGCTGCTGGAGACCGACCGGTCCGGCCACTTCGCGCGGTGCCACCGCTCCGCGCACCTGGCCACGATCGAGAACCCGCAGCGGCTGTTCGCGCACGACGAGATCGGCGTCGTCGAGAACCCGGCCTCCCTGACCGCGGCGAACCCGGCCATCCCGGTGGCCGAGACGGTCGAGGCGGTCGAAGCGCGGCTGCACGAAGAGGAGAGCCCGACCTCATGACCACGTCCACTGATGTGAACCCGCAGGCCGGTGGCGCCGCCTCCGGCCGACCGGGCGAGACCCCGCTGCTGGAGGTCCGGGACCTGGTCAAGTCCTTCCCGGTGCGCGGCGGCGGCATCATCCCGCGCACGGTCGGGCAGGTGCAGGCCGTCTCGGGCGTCACCTTCGACCTGTACCCGGGCGAGACGCTGGGCCTGGTCGGCGAGTCCGGCTGCGGCAAGTCCACCACCGGGCGCGCCATCCTCCAGCTGCACAAGCCGACGTCCGGCTCGGTGAAGTTCGAGGGCCGCGAGCTGACCAAGCTCCGCGGGCGCCAGCTCCGCTCGGTGCGCCGGGACATGCAGATCGTGTTCCAGGACCCGTACGCGTCGCTGAACCCGCGCTGGCAGATCAACGAGCTGATCTCCGAGCCGTTCAAGATCCACGGCACGGAGAACGGCGGCGACGTCCAGGCGCGGGTCAACGAGCTGATGGAGCTGGTGGGCCTCAACCCGGAGCACCGCAACCGGTACGCGCACGAGTTCTCCGGCGGCCAGCGCCAGCGCATCGGCATCGCCCGCGCGCTCGCGCTCAACCCGAAGCTCGTGGTGCTGGACGAGCCCGTGTCGGCGCTGGACGTGTCGGTGCAGGCGGGCGTGGTGAACCTGCTGGAGGAGCTGCAGGAGCGCCTCGGCCTGGCCTACCTGTTCGTGGCGCACGACCTGTCGGTCGTCCGGCACATCTCCGACCGGGTCGCGGTCATGTACCTCGGCAAGATCATCGAGATCGGTGACCGCGAGGAGATCTACAACCGGCCGATGCACCCGTACACGCAGGCGCTGCTGTCCGCGGTGCCGGTGCCGGACCCGAAGCTGGAGCGCCGCCGCCAGCGGATCGTGCTCTCCGGCGACGTGCCCTCGCCGGTGAACCCGCCGTCGGGCTGCCGCTTCCGCACCCGCTGCTGGAAGGCGCAGGACATCTGCGCCACCGAGGAGCCGAAGCTGGAGCGCCGCGGCGGCCCCGACGGCACGCTGTCGGCGTGCCACTTCGCCGAGGTCAAGCCCCTGCTGCCGAGCTGACCGGCACGACCGCGCCGCGAGACCGCGTCGGTGGTTCGCGGCCCATCCGCCGGCGATCACGCTCTTCGATCGCCGGCGGATCGGTCGCGAGCCGCCGACTTCCGGGCGGTCTCGCCGCCGTCTGCGGAGCAGCGGCCGACAGCACAGCCTCCCGGCGGTGTCGTCACACCGGGGCTTTACTCTGATCCAGTGACGCTGACTGCACCACCACGGTTGCTGCTGGTACACGCACACCCGGACGACGAGAGCCTGTGGACGGGCGGCACCATCGCCCGCTACTCGTCCCTGGGCGTGCACGTCACCGTGGTCACCTGCACCCTCGGCGAGGAGGGTGAGATCATCCCGCCCGCGTTGCGGAACCTGGCCGCGGACGCCGCCGACCAGCTCGGCGGGTACCGGGTCGCGGAGCTGCGCTCCGCCTGCGCCGCCCTGGGCGTGACCGACCACCGGTTCCTCGGCGGCATGGGCCGCTGGCGGGACTCCGGCATGGCGGGCGTCGAGGCCAACGACCACCCGCGCGCGTTCGTCCGGGGCCCGGTCGACGAGCAGGTCGCCGAGCTGTCGGAGATCATCGCCTCGGTCCGGCCGCAGGTCGTGGTCACCTACGACGCGTTCGGCGGGTACGGGCACCCGGACCACATCCGGGCGCACGAGATCACCACCGCCGCGGTCGCCTCCTCGGACGTGGACCGCCTGTTCCACACCGTCACCTCGCGCGCCGCGACCGCCGAGGGCGTGGCGCGGCTGGCCGAGCTGGCCGACCTGCCGTGGCGGCTGCCCGAGGAGGGCGAGCTGCCCGTCACCGACGACGAGGTGATCACCACGGTGGTGGACGTCTCCGAGCACCTGGTGGCCAAGCTGCGGGCGCTGCGCGCCCACTCCACCCAGGTCGGCGTGTGGCAGGACGGCTCGGGCGGCGCGTCCTACGCGCTGTCCAACGGCATCGCCCAGCCCGTCGTGCACACCGAGCACTACGTGCTCGCCAAGGGGCCCGCCGAGGGCGCGGAGGCGGACCTGTTCGGGGGGCTGGATTGACCGACCGCCTGGCGCTGATCGGGATCGCCGCCGCCGCCTTCGTGCTGGCGGTGCTGGAGCTGTTCTTCCTGCCGCTGCGGCTGGACGGCACCCTGCTGCCGCGCGTGAACGACTGGCCGTTCCCGATCGCGGTGGTGCTGGCGGTCGTGACCACCCCGCTCCTGGTCCGCCTCGCCTCCGGGTACGCGCGGCGCACGAGCGGCGCGGCGTCCCCGCTGCTGGTGTGGATGGCGACGCTGCTGCTGTTCGGGCTGCTCGGGCCGGGCGGCGACGTTTTGCTCCTCAACGACTGGCGCACCCTGGTGCTGTTCGCCGGCGGCGTGCTGCCCAGCGCTGTCGCCGTGGGTGCGTTCGCGGGGAGGCGGGCCGGTGGCGGAGGCGATCACTGATCGGGACGTGGTGCGCGCGTTGCGGCCGTTCGTGCGCGCCACGGGCCCGCTGCTGGACACGTTGCGCGAGGCCAACCTCCTCGGCCTGCGCGACCGCGAGGTGGAGCGCGACGCCGACCGGAAGCTGCTGGACCGGCTGTGGGACCGGCTGGCGCGGGTGAAGGTGCCCGGCACGGCCGCGTGGGCGCGGATGGACGTGCCGGAGCGCGACGAGTGGTGGCTCAACCGGCTCGGCCGGCTGCTGTCGCTGCTGGCCGCGATCCCCGGCATCGGCGGCGCGCTGGCCGACCGGCTGCCGATCCAGGCGACGCTGGGCGCGGCCGGGCAGGGGCTGCTGCTGTCGGCGATGGCGGGCGAGCGCGGGCTCACCTCGACCGAGGACCGGGTGCGGCTGCTGGCGCACGTGCTGTTCCAGCGCGAGGTCGACGGCCGGGCCGTGGAACCCGCCGAGGACGAGGACCGCAGGACCCGCGAGCTGACCGCGGAGCTGAAGGCCGAGCGGTCCACGTTCAAGGCCATCGGCGCGACGGTCTGGAAGCTCGCCAAGGTGCTGTGGCGGCTGGAGGACGAGCTGGACAAGCGGCCCCAGGGCCGGCTGTACCACCAGGCGCTGGGCATGCTGCCCGTCGTCGGGGTCCTCGGCGACTACCTCGGCGAGCGGTCGGCGCTGAAGAGGGTCCGCGCGGACGCCTACGCGTGGTTCGGCGCCCAGTAGCGGTAGCGGTGGTGCTCGACGCACCCCAGCGACCCGTACAGCGCGATCGCGGCCTCGTTGTGCTCGGCCACCTGGAGCGCGCAGCGCGTCGCGCCCCGGTCGGCGCCCCACGCGGCCAGGCCGCCCATCAGCAGCCGCGCCAGCCCCCGGCGGCGGGCGCCCGGCCGCACCGCGAGCCGGGCGACGTGCAGCAGGTCCCCGACCACGGCTCCGCGCACGGCGGCCAGCACCTCGCCGTCCGCCACGACCGCGCCGAAGCCGACCGCGCCCGTGGTGAGCACGTGCCGCTGGGCGGGCGTGGGGTCCGGTTGCGCCGCCAGTTCCCACCAGCCGGGAAGGGGGTCGGGTGTGATGACCACCCCTTGGGAGGCTCGAGCGTGCTTCGGGGTGGCGAACCCGGCGAGTTCACCGGTCATCACGAGCGACTCGGCGCCGCCCGGGTGGTCCTCGTCGACCCGCCAGCCGGCGTCCCCGATCGCGCCCTCCACCGGTGAGCCGATCACCACGTGGGCGGCCGGCGCGATCGCGTTCCGGCGGGCGAAGTCGATCACCAGGTCGAGCGCCTCGGGCACCGGGACACCGGGATCGCCCGTGGTCAGGGCGCTGTTGGCGCGTCCGGTGAAGCCGCCCGCGGCCCGCAGCCGCCACTGCCCGAGCGGCACGTCGACCACGGCCGGCCACGCCTCGGCGCAGCGCTGCTCCAACCCGGCGATGTCGCGCACCCCGGCATCGTCCCCCATCCGGCCCAAGGGGTGATGTGTGAGCCGGCGCACGGTGCTGCTAAGGCAAGCCTGAGCGTTGGACAATCGAGCGTGCCGCGTACTCTCCGGCTTGCGCGGTGTGGACCAGAACAGAAGCAGGAGAGCGCAGTGACCTATGTGATCGCCCAGCCGTGCGTGGACGTGCTCGACAAGGCGTGCATCGAAGAGTGCCCCGTCGACTGCATCTACGAAGGCGACCGGATGCTCTACATCCACCCGGATGAGTGCGTCGACTGTGGTGCTTGCGAGCCGGTGTGCCCCGTCGAGGCCATCTACTACGAGGACGACGTGCCGGACGAGTGGAAGGAGTACACGAAGGCGAACGTGGACTTCTTCGACGAGCTGGGGTCCCCCGGCGGCGCCTCGAAGGTCGGCAAGGTCAGCGCGGACCCGGCGTTCGTCAAGGCTCTCCCGCCGCAGGCGTCCCACGAGTGACCAAGAGGCTCCCGGACTTCCCCTGGGACTCGCTGGCCGACCACGCCACCGCGGCGCGCGCGCACCCCGGTGGCGTGGTCGACCTGTCCATCGGCACGCCGGTGGACCCGGTCCCCGACGTGATCCAGCGGGCCCTCGGCTCGGTCGCCGACCTGCCCGGCTACCCGACCACGCACGGCACCACCGCGCTGCGCGAGGCCGCGGTCGGGGCGCTGGCGCGGCGGCACGGCGTCGACGGGCTCGACCCGGCGGCGGTGCTGCCGACCATCGGCTCCAAGGAGCTGGTGGCGTGGCTGCCCACGCTGCTCGGCCTCGGACCCGGTGACCTGGTCGCGATCCCGGCGCTGGCCTACCCGACCTACGAGGTGGGCGCGAAGCTGGCGGGCGCGACGCCGGTGCGGCTGGCCGAGGGCGAACCGCCGCCACCCGGCACCCGCCTGGTGTGGCTGAACTCGCCGTCCAACCCGACCGGTCGGGTGCGGTCGGCGGCCTCGCTGGCGGCGGCGGTGGCGGAGGCGCGGGAGGTGGGCGCGGTCGTCGCGTCCGACGAGTGCTACCTGACGCTGCCGTGGACGGCGGAACCGGTGTCGGTGCTGCGGCCCGAGGTGTCCGGCGGATCGCTCGACGGCGTGCTGGCCGTGCACTCGCTGTCGAAGTCGTCCTGCCTGGCGGGGTACCGGGCCGGGTTCGTGACCGGTGACCCGGTGCTGGTGAAGTCCCTGCTGGAGGTGCGCAAGCACGCGGGCATGATCGTGCCGCGGCCCGTGCAGGAGGCGATGACGGCGGCGCTGACCGACGACGAGCACGTGGCCGTGCAGCGCGAGCGCTACCGGGCGCGGCGCGACGTGCTGCTGCCCGCGCTGACCAAGGCCGGTTTCACCGTGGACCACTCCGAGGCGGGCCTGTACCTGTGGTCGACCCGCGGCGAGGACGCGTGGGCCACGGTGGCCTGGCTGGCCGAGCGCGGCATCCTGGTCGCCCCGGGCACGTTCTACGGCCCGACCGGCGACCGGCACGTCCGCATCGCCCTGACCGCGACGGACGACCGCGTGGCCGCCGCCGCCGACCGCCTGCTGCCCTGACCCTCCCGGCTCACCCGGCCTCCCCGGCTCACCCACCGGCGTGACCTGACCGCGCAACTCGCGGTGTCCGACCGGACGACACGCGACACCGCAGCGGAGGACACGCGCGGTTCTCACTCGAAACCCGGCGTGTCCTCCGGTCGGACATCGCGTGTCCTCCGGTCCGGCACCGGGAGTCGCACGGTGCCGGCCCGGCACGAACGTCGAACTCAAGGGTCGCGAACGTACGACTCGCGCGGTCTGAACGTACGACTCGCGCGGTCTGAACGTACGACTCGCGCGGTCTGAGCGCATGACTCGCGTGGGCTGAGCGCATGACTCGCGCGTGTCATGCGTTCAGGACTGGCGTGTCATGCGGTTGGGGTTGGCGAGTCATGCGCTCGGGGTGCGCGAGTCGTACGGTCGGGACCGGTGAGTCGTGCGGTCAGGGGTGGTGAGTTGGCAACTCGGGAGTAGGTCAGTCGTTGGCGTGCAGGGCCGCGTTCAGTTCCACGCCGGTGCCCTTGCGCGGCAGGACCTTGACCGTGCCGGTGGTCGAGTCGCGGATGAACAGCAGGTTCGACATGCCGGAGAGCTGGGCCGCCTTGACCACCGCGCCGTCCGCGCCGGTGACCTTGGTGCCGGCGGTGACGTAGAGGCCCGCCTCGACCACGCAGTCGTCGCCCAGGGAGATGCCCAGGCCCGCGTTGGCGCCGATCAGGGACCGCTCGCCCACGGAGATGACCTGCTTGCCGCCGCCCGACAGGGTGCCCATGATCGACGCGCCGCCGCCGACGTCCGTGCCGTCGCCGACGACCACGCCCGCCGAGACGCGCCCCTCCACCATGGACGCGCCGAGCGTGCCCGCGTTGAAGTTCACGAAGCCCTCGTGCATGACGGTGGTGCCGGGCGCCAGGTGCGCGCCCAGGCGCACGCGGTCCGCGTCCGCGATCCGCACGCCGGTCGGCACCACGTAGTCGACCATGCGCGGGAACTTGTCGACGCCGTACACGGCCACCGGCCCGCGCGAGCGCAGCCGCAGCCGGGTGTCCTCGAAGCCCTCGACCGCGCACGGCCCGAAGTTCGTCCACACCACGTTGTTCAGCAGCCCGAAGATGCCGTCCAGGTTGGCGCCGTGCGGCTTGACCAGGCGCGACGACAGCAGGTGCAGCCGGAGCCACACGTCGTAGGTGGACGCGGGCGCGTCGGCCAGGGACGCGATGCCGACCCGGACGCCGACGACCTCGACGTCGCGTTCGGCGTCCGCGCCGAGCTGCCTGGCCGCGGCCTCGCCCAGTTCGGCGGCGACCTCGGCCGAGGACAGCAGCGCGGTCCCGGCGTCCGCCTCGCCCAGCCGCGGCGCGGGGAACCACGTGTCCAGCACGTCGCCGGACGGGGTGACGGTGGCGAGTCCGACGCCGTACGCGCCGGTGGTGTCTGCGGTGCTCACGAGCGCCAACGGTAACGTGCGGCGCATGGCCGACACCCTGGACCTCGCCGCCGATCCCGTCGAGCTGACCGCCGCCCTGGTGGACATCCCCAGCGTGTCCCGCGACGAGGCCCGCATCGCGGACGTGGTGGAGCGGTCCCTGCGGGAGCAGACGGCGCTGGAGGTCGTGCGCCTCGGCAACGCCGTGCTGGCCCGCACGGACCTCGGCCGCCCGAACCGCGTCGTCCTCGCCGGCCACCTGGACACCGTGCCGGTCAACGGCAACCTGCCGTCCCGCCTGGCCGACGGCGCCCTGCACGGCTGCGGCACGGTGGACATGAAGGGCGGCGACGCGGTGATGCTGCACCTGGCCGCCACCACCCCGGACCCGCGCCACGACCTGACCTTCGTGTTCTACGACTGCGAGGAGATCGAGGCCGTCCACAACGGCCTGGGCCGCGTCGAGCGCGAGCTGCCCGAGTGGCTGCGGGGCGACCTGGCGATCGTGTGCGAGCCGTCCAACGCCGTGATCGAGGCCGGCTGCCAGGGCACCATGCGCGTCGAGGTGCGCACGAAGGGCGCCCGCGCCCACACCGCCCGCGGCTGGATGGGCGTGAACGCGATCCACGCCCTCGGCGAGGTCCTGCGCCGCCTGGAGGCCCACGAGCCGCGGCACGTCGAGATCGACGGCTGCCACTACCGCGAGGGCCTCCAGGCCGTGCGGGTCTCCGGTGGCGTGGCCGGCAACGTGGTCCCGGACGAGGCCGTGCTGACGGTCAACCACCGGTTCGCCCCCGACCGGTCGCCGGAGCAGGCCGAGCAGCACCTGCGGGAGCTGTTCGACGGCTACGAGGTGACCGTCACCGACCTGTCGCCGGGCGCGCTGCCCGGCCTGGCCAACCCGGTCACCCGGGAGCTGGTCGAGGCGTCCGGCGGCACGCCCGTGGCCAAGCTCGGCTGGACCGACGTGGCCCGGTTCGCGGCGCTCGGCATGCCCGCGGTGAACTTCGGTCCGGGCGACCCGAGCCTGGCCCACACGCAGCAGGAGAACGTCCCGGTGAACCAGGTGCGACAGTGCCTTGAAGTGTTGCGCCGCTTCCTCGGCTAGCCCCTCCGGCCCACTACACTCCGGCCGATGAGCGAGAACGGCGTCGACGAGCACCCCAAGGAGAAGCAGCGCGGACCGGTCGTCCTGCGCCGCGGTCGCAGGGACGAGCTGACGACCACAGACCAGCGCCTGCTGGACTCCCGCGGCCCCAGCGACTGGGTGCACACCGACCCGTGGCGGGTGCTGCGCATCCAGGCCGAGTTCGTGGAGGGCTTCGGCGCGCTGGCCGAGGTGCCGAGCGCGGTCACGGTGTTCGGCTCGGCCCGCACCGCCCGCGGCCACGCCGAGTACGAGATCGGCCGCGAGCTGGGCCGGGCGCTGGCCGAGGCCGGGTTCGCGTGCATCACCGGCGGCGGTCCGGGCGCGATGGAGGCGGTGAACCGGGGCTGCTCGGAGGCGGGCGGGTTCAGCATCGGCCTCGGCATCGAGCTGCCGTTCGAGCAGGGCCTGAACCCGTGGGTCGACCTGGGCGTGAACTTCCGCTACTTCTTCGTCCGCAAGACCATGTTCATCAAGTACTCGCAGGCGTTCATCTGCCTGCCGGGCGGCTTCGGCACGCTGGACGAGCTGTTCGAGGCGCTGACGCTCGTGCAGACGAAGAAGGTCACCAAGTTCCCGGTGGTGCTGTTCGGCCGCGAGTACTGGCAGGGCCTGTACGACTGGGTGAAGAGCTCGGTGCTGGGCAGCGGCAAGGTCGGTGAGAAGGACGTCGAGCTGCTCTACCTGACCGACGACATCGACGACGCGGTCCGCATCGTGCGAGAAGCGCACCAAGCCTGGGCGGACGCGCACTGAGACATGGCCGCTGCTCCGCAGACGGCGGCCCGGCTGTGTTCGATGGCCGCTGCTCCGCAGACGGCGGCGAGGTCGCCCGGAAGTCGGTCGTTCGCGCCTGGTTCCCCGACGATCGAAGGG
>NZ_JBHWIE010000070.1:0-29980 GCF_042732085.1 Actinosynnema sp. NPDC059797 | reverse complement strand
GGGCATGCTCGACCTGGCCACCCTGCTCATCTGGCTTTGAGGACAGCCCCTAGGACCGGCCGAGCGGCGCGAGGTCGGAGCGCAGCCCGCCCTGGTCGAACCACGTGATCGCCGCGCCTCGGCCTTCGCCCTGGTCTCAATCGCCAGGTACTGCTCGTCCAGCCAGGCCCGCACCGCAGCGGGCTGCTGCTCGTAGGCCCGTCGCGCCGGGCGCTGCAGGGTGAGACCGTGCCGAAGCAACCACAACCCAACACCCTGTTCGGTCATGTCGACCCCGACCACCAGCCGGATCAGCTCGACCACGGCCTGGCGGGCCCACAACGGGCCGTCGATTGACAACTCCTCGGGCGTGTAGTCGGGCATCGCCGCGAACAGGGTGCCGTAATCCTCGGGACTGATCAGCTCGGCCGATCCCGGGCGCCGTCCGCGGCGCACCACCAGGCCGTCGCGGCCCCGCTGCTGATAGGCACGCCACCAGGTGCCCACCGACCGCACCGAGACCCCGAATACCTCCGCCGCCTGCTTGTAGCCCTCAACCTGCCCGGACCTCAGCGCCGCGACCACCCGCAACCGCGGCAACCCCTGCTCCACCGGAGACAACCGGTGCGCACCCCCGACCTCGACCACGAGCAGCAACCTGCAGGCAACTGATCACTTTCGACTCAATAACCCAAGCGGCGTCGTTGAAACCATCGGCCGCCGAACCCGACGCGACGTCCAGGCCGGGGCATGATCAGCTGGATTCGCGCCGTGGAGACAGGGTGTGGCGTCCGATCTTATCGTGGTTCGAGTGGAATCCTGATCCCATGTCTTCGGGAAGGTACTCCGGACCCGCGTCGGTGAAGGTGGAACTGCTGCCTGCCCGTGCCGCGTACCTGATCCGGGCTGGTAGTCGGCGGGGGCTGCGGCGTGCGGTTCAGGAGGCGTCCACGCGGTGGGGTGGGATGGCGGAGCCGATCGTTCCGGTGCGTCGTGACGGGACGGTCGACGGCTGGTGGCGGCAAGTCGTGGAAACCGCCGGTGTGGAAGGTTTGGTCAACATTGACGCCGGATCTGACCACGCGACATCAGTAGCCGAGTCGTTCAACCTGTCCGTCACCCGACTGAGTGATATTGATCGTGGTGGGCCCACACGGTTCACTACGCATCCCTCGGCACTGCCCGATGAGTTCGATCCGACGCAGGCCCGCATCACGGCCTGTGCGCGCGGCCCGTTGTGGCAGGCGGTCCTTGCGGGAGACTTCACCGCCGAGCACGAACGGGAACACGAAGGAGCCATCGGTTTTTGCCGTCCCTCAACCGCTGATCAGGTCGTTCGCGCGTCCTTGCGAGGGGAGACCTTCCTTGACAAGACCGTCAACAGCTTCTACGAGAACTCCGCGCGCGGGCTCTGGCCGATACCGGCTCTGGTCTGGGTGACCACGAAGGACTCCTACCTCGACTGCCTGTGGTTCTGGAACTTCCGCGTGCTGCGGTCGAGGCAGTTCTGCCCCTCCCCGATGATCCTCGTCCCGGCCGACGATCTCCACAACTGGGTGGGCTTCCAGCGGGACCTCGCCCACCAACTGGCCCGACCCGACGAGTTCGCACCGGATGTCTGCATCTGCAGCATCTCTGTCCCCGACGAAGCACTACACAGGCTGGCTGAGGAAATCCTTGGACTCCACCCCACCGAGGAGAAGGTGCGCACCGGCCGCAAGTGGCCCAACGAGACCCGCGTCCCCCCGTTCAACTACCGGGTCAACCTGGAACTGCGGGACCTCCTCCTCTTCGAGAGGCGGTACGGGGAGGAACGCGAGGTGGAGACCTACGCGACCGAGGGACGGGCTCAGTTGCGGTTCCCCTCGCCGATCGAATTCTCCGGCGGGGGCAGGACCCTGCTGCGGCTGAGCAGCCCGCTGTTCGACGCGTTCCCGCAGAAGGATGTCCTCGCGAAGAGGATCGTGAACGAGGCGGTCTGGCGGAACGGCTGCGTCCAGATCGCCACCAATGCGATGAACGCCTACCGGCTGCAGGTATCCGTCCCGTCGCTGGAGGAGGCCACGCACGCACTCATCGAGGCGAAGACCGCTGAGTGGGTGTTGTCGGAGAAGGGCAAGATCGCCGACGCCCTCATTGACGGAGCGGACCTGTCGGTCCTATTGCGCCCCAGCGTGTACGAGGCCGTCACCCACCTGACCACACCCCGTTCCAGCGCCTACAGGCGCCAGATGGAACGGATGCGCGCCGAGGGACGGCCCGAGGACGAGATACAGGCGTACGGCGCCCGGTGGGGCGGTCGAGGAGAACGCCGCTACGACAGCGCCGCAGGGCTCATCGCCAGGATCGGCAGGAAGGCATCTGATCCAGTTTGGGCGCTGGAGTCGTTGTGCGCGATGGAGTGGGCGGAGAGGGGATTCGAAACCAACTGTGGTCGATGCGGCCTGAGCAGTTTCGTGTCGCTTCCGACGGTGGCCAGTAAAGCGACGTGCCCAGGATGCCGTGCCTCCACCACCTACGCGGCGGGGCACGACGGCGTCACCCTGCACTACCGGCTGAACACCTTTATCGACCTGGCAAGCGATCAAGGAGTCCTGCCACACCTGCTGGTGATCGCCGCCCTGACAGCCAAGAACCCGCAGACCAACATGCTGGGCGGCGTCCTCGCGACTTTCCCCGACCGCAACGTCAACGAGATCGATGTCCTCGGCATCCACGCTCAGGAATTCCTCGCGGGAGAGGTCAAGGCCAAGGCCAGGGACTTCACCCGGCAACAACTCGAACGCGACTTCGCCGTTAGCGCGCGCTTGGGCGTCGACACCCATCTGCTTGCCGCAGTCGACAATATTCCCCAGGAGGTCGAAAAAATGGCCCGCGAGCTGGCGGACACCGCAGGACTGCGACTCCTCGTCCTGTCCAAAGACGAACTGCGTCCCACCGCAGAAGTGCCCTGAGACCCGCTCGTAGCCCTGATCGAGTCGACTCACCGGTGCTTCAGGCGAGGTCGGCGTCTCCGATCGCAATTCCAGGGAGGACGCGGTGCCAGCGACCGCGGTGTTCGACCTGGCAGCATGATGGACGAACTGGGCAGGGGATACCTACGGACGTGCTCGGCTCGGGCAGCGCACTCCGCCCAACGCTTACCTACCCTTGCGTCTGTGCTGAATGAGCAGCAGTCCTAGCAGGCGGTGTTCGAGCACATCGTCAACCGGTCCCACCTAGCCACCGCCGGGGACCTGCCCGGCATCCTGGACGAGACGACTGCGCTGGTCGGGGTGTCGGCGCAGCACTACTCTGATCACCTGCCAGATATAGCACCGATCAAGATTGAGAGGATGATATACTTAACTGTCTTCATAACTTCAGTATTGAATAATAGTATGAACTACCGATGTTCGCCTGTCGAAGCCATTAGAACTCGAAGTCGCTGACAAAACACCCTTCCAAGGACCTGCGCTCGACTGCTCGACTACAAGACGCGAGTCGCTGCTCCCGCGTCGAGTTGGGATCGGAACGCGCTCCTGGTCAGGGGGAATGAGGGCGGTGCAGACAGCCCCGGGCCACTGCGGCGTCGCGTAGTTTGCGGCTGCGCCTCTTGCGCTCGCTCTTGCCCTGTGCCGATGTGTAGTCGATCGACGCGTGGTCGGGTTCGGTCGTCGCCGCGTCGTCTATGGCCTGCAGGCCCTGGTCGTCGACCTCTCCTACCGAAACGGCGTAGGTGCCGACCGACAGGAAGCCGTTGGTCTCGGTCCACCGTCGGTAGGCCTCTTCCGGGCCCACGTGTTCTCGTAGTGTCGAGAGCAGGTCCTTGTCCCGCGCGCTCGGGTTGAACGCCTCGCTGGACATCGTGCCGTTCGGCATCTGAGTGGGGTGCACCTGTCGGTAGAGGAGTTCGGTGGCGGTGGTGAGCACCGCGTCCTCGGGCACTTCGCTCATGCGATCCTTCCCGTCCGCAGGAAGACGTCGATCCGGTCCTCGTCGTAGTCGGTCTGTTGGCCGTCCAGCTGCTCGGTGTCGACGTGGTCGGCGCATAGAAAGATCTCGCCGCTCGGCTCGATCGCCACGGACAGTTCCACCGCGTCGCGCACGGTTTCGAGGACGATGGCGCCGTCGATGTTCGAGACGATCGACACCGGCGGGTCCACGGTGGCGATGCGGGGGATGAGCGCTTCGACCCGTTGCACGGAGTCGGCCGGTGGGGCCGCGCTGTGAGGACCGAGCCACCCCGGTTCCAGGGCTGCCACAGCGGCCAGTTGTTGGTGGAGGATCTTTGCGGCGACGGTGCGGACCACCTCGATGCTACGCAGCCCGGTGATCCTCGGGTTCTTGCTCGACGGGTCCGACGTCTCGCCGATCACCACGACATCCGGGGCGGTGATGCCGTCGAGCGCCAGCAGGTCACGCGCACGAGCCGCCAGGTCCGCGTCACCACTGTCGAGGTTGCACACGGCGCTGCCGTTGAGGGTGTTGAGGCGGAAGCTCCTCGATGGACCGTCGTACTGCACGATGACGCCTTCGAGGGCGATCTCGCTGTACTCGGTTTGAGGAGCGGTGGCCAGGGTCTGGAAGGTGGCCCTGACCACCGCGTCGACGACGACCCTGACCCCGGTCTCCTCCGGGGCACCCAGAACGATCCGCTCGTCGTCGCGCAAGGTGGCCCCGACCCTGCGCAGCTGTGCGAGCAGTTGAGGCGATGCCGAGCGGGGCGGATGGCCGTCACGGGCGACGTCGCGAAACGCGTCCGCGACGACGTCGCGCCCGGCCGCATAGGAGCGTTCCCACTCCGCCCAGTCGATGTCGTCCACTGAGGGAGGACGGTGCAGCAGTAGTTGCGGCCGGGCGCTTCCGGCACGCACGCCGGTGAGGCGCAGGTCGAACGCTTCGATGAAGCCCGCGGGGACCCGGCTGCGCCCAGGGTTGGCATCGAGCCAGTGCTGCCTGGCCGCCTGGAGGACCGCGTCGTGGAAGACCTTCACTTCTTGGGCCGCGTCGACCGGCATCCCAGGGGCGTTGAACCTGAAACCGTCGAGCGAGAAGTACGCGAAGGTGTCGGACGGCTCCGGAGAGTCACCGGAAGGTACTGAGGCCGGTTCCTGCACCTCGCCTGGTGTAGAGCCCTCTGACGTCACCTCAGAAAGCTAACACTCCGTGTTCATTCCGCCATATGGTCACTGATGAACCACCCGTATGGTGCAATTTGCTTGACTGTGTGCTCTCGTCATGCAGCGACGGCTGCTGTGCTGTCAGGGGTGACACGTACGCTTTCGCAGGTGACCGACCGCTCCAGTGCTGCCTCCGGCGACGGTGATGTCGGGCGCGACTCGTCGTTGCCGGGCAAAAACCCGACGCTGGTTCCCACACCGTCGTTGACGGCCGGCCAGTTCGAGGACTTCACCGAGCGTCTGTTGAGCGCCCACCGGTTCTGCGCCCCTCCGGTGCGGAAGGTCGCACGCGTGGAGCGCTGGGGGCGACCCGGTGACAAGCAGGACGGCATCGATTTCGAAGGCACGTTCGACGACGGTGCGACGGCTGCCTGGCAGTGCAAGCGCTACGACGACTTCACGGCCGCCGAGGTGCGCAAGGCAGTCGCCGCGTGCACTTTCACCGCCGATGAGTACTACCTGGTGCTTTCCTGTGAAGCGTCCAGCCTGGTCCGTGCGGAGATCGCCAGGCACCCGCGCTGGCAGGTGCTGGACCGGCGCGGTCTGGGGCGGCTGCTCGACGATCTCCCGCTGCACAAGCGGCGCGACGTCCTGGACGCGACGTGGGGGGTGCCGCAGCGCAAGTTGTTGCTCCGTATGCCTGGTGAGGACGCGTTCCTTAGCCTTGACACCTTCGCCGCAGACCGGACGAACCCGGGCGTGGTGCTCAACGACCTGGCACCCGGGGTTGGGCGGAGTGTTGAGCTGGAGCAGCTCGCCGTCGCCTTGAACAGAGGTGAAGACCGGCCTATGGTGGTCCTCATCACCGGTCCGGGCGGGAGGGGCAAGAGCAGGCTGCTGGTCGAGGCGTTTACCTGTTTCCAGCAGGACAACCTCGACGTGCCGGTGGTTTTCCTGTCACCAGGTGCACTCCTGGACACTGCGGCGTTGGCGGAACTTCCCCACGAGCCAGCTGTAGTCGTAGTCGACGATGCCCATCAGTACCAGGAGGGGATCGCCCCGCTCCTGACCTACGCCCGCAAGGTCACTGGAACCCAACTCGTCCTGGCAGCACGCCCCAGCGGCACGTCCGCCATCCGCTCGCAGATCACGACCGCCCGGTTCGCCTCGACTCAGGTCGCTCACATCGAGGTGGGAGAACTGGCGAAGCCGGAAGCGCGATCGCTGGTGGAGTCGTTGACTGACGGCCTCGGGCTCTCCTGGGGGATCCGCGAGTACTTCACCGAGCAGGCGGTCGACAGTCCTTACGTGGCGGTAGTGGCGGCGAACCTGATCCGCCGTGGAGAGTTGACCGCACCGCTCTCGGTCGACACCGAACTGCGTCAACAGGTCTTGAACCGGTATCAGGAGTTGGCCCTCGACGGCGTCGACGACAACCCTGCCCGGCGTCTGCTCGCCGTATACGCCGCCCTGGGATCCGTGGACGACAATGACGAGGACCTGCGCACGCAGATCGCTGGCTTCTGCGGTCTCGGCGTCGTTTCCGTACTCCGGCTGGTCGAGCAGTTGCGTGATCGCGGTGTGCTGGTCAACCGGTACGGGGGCACCCGGGTCACTCCGGACGTCCTCGCCGACGCTGTCCTCGAACGCGAGACGGCTGTTGGCCGGTACGACACCGGCTTCGTTCGAGAGCTGTGGCAGGAGTTCGGCCCGCGATACGGTGGTCGGCTCGTGAACGAACTCGCTGAATTGGACTGGCGACTCACCCAGCAGGGTGGTCCAGCTGTCTTCTCGCCGGTCTGGAGAGCCATTCGCGCGGAACTGCTCGAAGCGGACCTCGGCGGACTCCACCGGATCATTGCCAGGCTCGGCGGGCTGACCGCCACGCAGCCCCGGGTGCTGATCGAGGCGCTGGAAGCTGTGCGAGCACGTCTTGGCCCACTCGTGGACGACCGATCCAGGGTCTGGAGGGTGCTCCGCGTTCTCGCCGAGCAGTACGGAAGGTGTGCAGCCAACGCGCCAGAACTGCTCGAAACCGCGCTTGACGCGTTGTGGGCGTTGCGGCGCTCCGATCGACGGCCGGCCTACCGGGACCCCGACCACCCAGAACGCGTCATCACCGAACGACTCGCCAACCTCGGCCGACTGCCCGACGAGTCCTTCCCCAACCGCATCCTGGACCGCGTGGAAGCCTGGCTCGCTTCACCTCTTGAAGACCGCGATGCGGCCACGCCGTTGTTCGTGCTCAAGTCGCTGCTGGCCAAGGATGGTCACCGCACCGTTCAGGAGAACCAAAACACCTTCAGGTTCAACACGTTCCTGGTCTTGCCGAGCTGGGCCCGGCCGATCCGCGATCGGATCCGCTGCATCCTGTGCCGCGAAGCCTCGGGGAATGATCTGCGTCGCGCCGGTGCTGCGGTCGAACTGCTCGAACACGCGCTGCGAGCCCCTCAGCCGGGGTACGGCCGCTCGGTCACCGACGAAGAGGTGCTGGCCTGGGAAGACGACGATCTGAGCACCATTGCGGTGCTGACGGAGGCAGCGCGAGGCACCGACGGCTCTGTTGTCCGACGACTCATCCGACGAGCGGTGACCTGGCCGGCGGAACATGCTTTGTCCCTCCCGCTCCGCCATGCCGCCCTCGTCCTGGCCACCGAACTCGACGAGAACGACGATGACCTCGCCCAACTCGTACTGGGACGAGGTGACTCCGCAATCCTGTCGTGCCGGGGTGTTCCGGTGCCCACCCTGGACCAGCTCCACGCCGCACGGGCAGCCGCAGAGTCTGAGGGGGAAGGGCTTACCGAGGAACAGCGGCAGGCCGGTTCCAAGCAGCGGATCCAGGAACGCATCGCGCTGAGGGAAGCAGCGTACGAAACCTTGGCGGATCGGGTCATCGACCGCCTCGTGGCTGGCGGCGACCCGGCATGGATCGTGACCACCCTCGACGAGATGCTCCGCCAAGTCGGAGCCACCGGGATCGAGCGTGCCACGGCGCCGTTCCTGCTTCCACAGATCGCACAAGCCCGTCCTGACCTGACCGCCGATCTCGTCCGGGCCGTGGTCGACCACACAGCCGGACCGCTGGACCAGCAACTGCGTTGGCTGCTCAACACCTGGGTGGGACTGGACCAAGGTGCGGTCCTGGCCTGGCTCGACAACCTCGCCAACTACCGCGTCGAGATCCGCCTGGCGGTCGCCGATGCGTTCATCAGCGGGGCATGGGTCGGCCGCGGTGCACCGTTCGTCCGGGTCCGCATTCGCGGCCTGGTCGACCCGGACCGAGCCGTCCGGGAGCGATTCCTGATAGCGGTCCACCCACTTCTGAGAGTCGACCCGGTGCGGATCACCGAACTCTTATTGGCCTCCGACATCTCGGCGGGCCTTGCCACCGACGTGCTCGGGCAGGCATGCGGGTACGACGGCGCGGGCTGGGGTGCGGGCTTCGGCGAAGCTTCCGCTGCAGCCGTGCTGAGGCTCATCAGCCGCACGGACTGGTCCGACTACGTCGTACAACAGATTGCGACCGCGATCGCCCGCAAGCACCCTGTGCTCGTCTTGCAGCACCTTTCAGACCTGCACGAGCAAGGCCACCGCCTGCCCACCAAGATCGGCGAAATGGCTGACGCCTTCGACGTAGGGGCGGCAGAACTGGTCTGCTGGCTGGTCGGCGCAGCTGTGCAGAGCCCTGATAAAGCAGTCGCTGTCACGGGCCTGGTGATGTCCGGTGTGACGGCGAAGCAGGCGGAGCACCTCTGCGCGGCGGTCGACCACCTCAACGGTGAAGAGCTCCTCGCCCTGGCCGGGGTGCTCCGCATACAAGCGACTTGGCCGCTGAGCCAACCCAACTTGGCACGCCGCATGATGCACCGCGCCAGGATGATGGGACAAGCTGCGGCCGGCGCAACCCGACAACAGATCGCCGGTGCCATGCGCCCGAAGTTCTGGTCTTACGGTAACGAGGCTTCGACAGGGCTCGTCCGGCTCAAGGAAAAGGTAGTCGAAGCGCTGGCTGATGAAGAGGACGAAGATCTGGCGGAGGACTTTCGAGGAGTTCGCGACTGGCTTGAGAAAGATATGGCCAGGCTGAAGCGTCAACTTGAATCGGGGATGAACGACTGAGGTATGTTTTCGATGTCCGCTCTTGCTTCAGGTTTTTCTGTGCCTGTAGCGCAGAAGCTCTTGATCGGTCAACAAAAATGATCTTGTAGTCGCATGTCCCCATGGGGACATTTTTCCGGAGTTCAGAGGTGTCGAGGTGCCGTATAGATGCGACACCCTCACCAGTGGAGGCCGGATGCGCAACCAACCCAGCCCGCAACAGGACGACCTGCGACTTCAACAGAAGGTCGAGGCCGTCGACAGGATCGACGACTCGACAGCGGTGTCACCTGATGGTGTTCGCTCAACCGGCCAACCGCAGGGTGACGATGATCGCCTGCTGCACACCCCCGCTCAAGCGGCGCGCATCTTGACCATCCGGGAGTCATGGTTGCGCCGCATGGCCGGGCAGCGGAAGATCCCGTGTACTTTTGTTGGAAAGCACCTGCGCTTTTCGAGTGCCGACCTCGGTGTGATCGTGCAACGCGGCGCCCGTCCTGTGCGTCGTTCGATGCCATCTTCGCGAAATTCTTCCGTCCGCTCGTTCGATCGACGGTGCGACTGAACACATATCCATTGCGCTCCGAACGATATGGAGCGTCAATGTGCATCCGATCGCCTGTGAACAGGTGAAAATGCGAGCAGAGGACGGTCTTTATGGCATGGGTTGAGAAGCACGGGGACGGTTTCCGGGTGCGGTACCGGCTGCCGGACGGGTCGCTGTTCACCGAGTCGGGGTTCGCCACGCGCGAGCAGGCGGTCAACCGGGGCGCGGACGTGGAGTCGGACAAGCGGCGAGGGCGGTTCGTCGATCCCCGGTTGGCGCGGACCACGGTGGGGGAGTGGGTGAGCCAGTGGATGGACGCCCACCATGTGAGCGGGGTCACCTGGAGCACTTACGACTCGCATCTGCGCAACCACATCCTGCCCCGCTTCGCCGGCACGGAGTTGGGGGAGCTGTCCAGGATGGTGGTCAAGGGTTGGGCGAAGACCCTGCGCCGGTCGTTGAGCGAGCGCAGCGTCGGCGATGTAGTGGGGTTGCTGTCGATGATCCTCGGTGAGGCGGTCGACGAAGGTCTGATCGGGGCGAACCCCTGCCGGAAGTTGAGGCTCAACACCGGTGATCAGCCCGAGCGGCCCTATGCCGACGCCGGGGAGGTGGCCGCGCTGGCCGGTCGCGTCGTGGCACCCGAGAACGCGGTCCTGATCGTCACGGCGGCGTACACGGGCCTGCGCTGGGGTGAACTGGCCGGATTGCAGTGGGGACGGGTCGACATGGCCAAGGCGGAGATCCGCGTCGATGCCAAGGACGGTGCCCTGCACGAGGTTCGCGGCCGGCTGGAACTCGGGCCGCCCAAGACGCCGGCCAGTGTCCGGACGGTGCACCTGCCGAAGTTCCTGACCGAACTGCTCGCCGAACTGCGTCACCGCAACCCCGGTGCCCGATTCGTCTTCACCGGGGTCGACGGTGGGCTGCACCGCCGGTCCAACTTCCGTCGCCGCGTCTGGGTTCCGGCGTTGGCGGGGAACGAGAAGCTCGGCCAGGTGCCGATCAAGCCGGGCATGCACTTCCATGACCTGCGTCACACGCACAAGACGTGGCTGATCGAGGACGGTGTTCCCGAAGTGCTCCAGCACAAGCGCATCGGCCACAAGTTCCGCGGTGTCATGGGCGTCTACTCCCACGTTACGCAGCCGATGATCGACACCATGCTCGCTCGGCTCCAGGAGCGGTGGGAGCAGAACGGCCAGGAGATCTGGTGACCTCTTCGGGATCGCATGTGAGGTCAAGATCTTTTGCTCCCACAGTGCTCCCACGAACGGAAAACGGCCCGCCGACGATGATCGTCGACAGGCCGTTGACCTGGTAAAACACACTGTGGGCGATACTGGGATCGAACCAGTGACCTCTTCGGTGTGAACGAAGCGCTCTCCCGCTGAGCTAATCGCCCGTATTCGGTTTTCGTCCCCCGCTCTCGCGGTGTGGTCATACCTTACAACATCATCCGCGGGAACCAAAAATCGGGCTCTCCAACCACGCCCAGTCGAGCCCGAACCAGCCGCCGACCAGCGCGAACGCCCCCAGCAGCCAGCAGGTCGCCGCGACGACGAGGCCGGTGGCCGCCAGCACGAGCGCCTTCACCACGAGGTTCTGCCGCTTGAGCCACTCGACCCACGCGTCGTAGTAGCGCTTGGCGAACCGCAGCACCCGCCCGGCCCACGCGAACTCCGTCGCCAGGATCGCCAGGCCCGCGAAGACGACCAGCCACCCCGGACCGGGGTAGGGGATCATCAGCACGCCGCCGACCAGGACCAGGCCGCCGACCACGCCGACACCGATGCGGTAGGCCAGGTTCAGCGCGGGGTTGCGGCGGAACCACGGGCGGTACCCCGTCGCCTCGACGGTCTCTTCGCGCTCCTTCGTGCTCATGCGCACATCATGGCCCATGGCCGGCTCAGGCGGAGGCGACTTGACCCGCTGCGACCACCCGGGTCGGCTCCGCGGGCATCGCGCGCCCCGGTTCCAGCGAGATGGCGAAGCCGGTGTGTTGGTGGGCGGCGGGCGACCACCCGGCCAACCCCACCACCGAACCGTCCGAGGTGATGTCGAACACAGCCAGCGGCGTCGCCGGCTGCGTGCTCGTCCCCCACATCACGTAGGTGTGCTGCCCGTCGTTGGGGGAGAGGCGCGTCGGCACCACCGCGGCGCCGTCGTCGGCGGACAGCAGCAGCGCCACCTCCTCCCCGGAGTCCGTCCGCAGCACCGCCCGGCTCGCCGTCGGGTCCGCCGCGAGCCGCAGCGCGCTCTCCAGCCGGTCCGCCCGCTGACCCTGCGCCACGACCTCGTCGCCGAGCCGGTCGAGCCGCACCCCGACCACGCCCGCCCCCGCCAGCACCGCGACCCCGGCCGCGGCGGCCAGGACCCGGCGCCACGCGCCGCCCCGGCGTCGTCGGGGCTCCAGCGGGACCGGCGCGGCCACCGCCTGCCGCACGCCCTCCTGCGGCGTCCGCTCGACCTCGGCCATCAGCCGGGCCCGCAGCCGCGGCGGCGGTTCGTGCTGGGGGACCGACGCGCCCAGGGCCGCGGTCACCTCCTCGGTCGCGCGGACCGCCTCACGGCACCGCGCGCAGCCGGGCAGGTGGTCGCGCAGCCGCGCTTCCTCGTCCGGTTCGAGCGCGTGCATCGCGAACCCGACCGCGAGCTCCTCCTGAGGGCACCAGTCGTCCCTCCGCTCCCCGGTCACCGGTGTGCTCCCGTCGTCCAGTCCGGCGCGTCCCCGCCGGTCTCCCCGGCCCAGGCCGACCGCAGCGTCGTGCGCAGCCTGCGTATCGCGGCGAACGTGCGCGACTTGACCGTGCCCAGGGGGATGCCGGTCAGCTTCGCGACCTCCGCCTGCGTGTAGCCGCCCAGGTAGGCCAGGGCGATGACCTGCCGCTGGTCCTCGGGCAGCCCGCGCAGCGCCGCCCGCACCTCGGCGCCGACCACGCCGGTCAACGCCTCGCCGTCCGCGCCCTCCACGAAGGGCGCGCCGCGCTCGGAGACCTCGTCGGTGAGCGGCACGTTCCGCTTGCGCTGGGTGTTCTCCCGCCGCACCGCGTCGACGGCCCGGTGGTGCACGACGGTCATCAGCCAGGTGCTGAAGCCGCCGCGCGACCGGTCGTAGGCGGAGGGGTTGCGCCACAGCGCGAGGAAGGCCTCCTGGACCACGTCCTCGGCCAGGTCCGGGTCCACGCAAACACGCCGGGCCAGGGAGTAAGCCGGTCTCGCGTACCGGTCGTAGAGTGCACCGAACGCGGCCCGGTCACCCGTCGAGATCCGGCCGACGAGCTCGGCATCGGATGGTCGGCCGGGGTCGCCGGGCGGTGCCGGTGCGGGTGAGCCAGCCACCAGAGAGGTCCTCACGTCCAACATTCGCGCAACAGCCGGTACCGGGTTCAGGCTAAACCCAGCAAGATGGAGCGGAGCCGCACGGACCGGGCACGGAGCGTACCCAGGCACTGACCCGCTGGAGTGAAATAGCCCCGATCGGGTGATAAACCGGCTAGAGTCGAGCGTTCCTCGCCACATAGCCGTCACAACAGAAGAGCTCGGTCGTTCTATGGGACCGGGAAGGGAGAAGAGGGTAACGACGATGCGCAATGACCACGTGACACTCCGCTCAACAGCGGTCTTCGACCTGCTGGCACCGCGGACCCCGGCCGTCCCGGTGCAGGTGGAGCTTCGCTACGACACGAAAGACCCCTACGCGGTGGTTGCCGCGTTCCGGACCGGCCGCGCCGGCTGGGTCGAATGGGTGTTCGCCCGAGACCTCCTCGCCGACGGCCTGATCGCCGACGCGGGCGACGGCGACGTCCGCATCCGCCCCGCGGCGGACGACCCCGAGGTCGTGGTGATCGAGCTCAGCTCGCCCTCCGGCCATGCCATGTTCGAGGCGTCCGCGCAGGAGCTGGCCGACTTCCTCGACCGCACCTACGACGTGGTCGTGCCGGGCAACGAGCACCTGTGGGTCGACGTCGACGAGGCCCTGACCCACCTGATCTCCAACGACCTGACGTAAAAGCGCAGGTAGCGGGCCTGCGAGGGGTCTGGGGGACCCCCGATTTGATTCCGCTGCGGGGCATGTAATAAAGTTCCTCTCGCACCGGGGAAGACCGGAACGACAGCCCCAAAAGGGAAGTTCCGCGAAATCCACGGAGCATGCGGATGTAGCGCAGTTGGTAGCGCATCACCTTGCCAAGGTGAGGGTCGCGAGTTCGAGTCTCGTCATCCGCTCGGCAGAGGGCCCTTGGGCTCAGGCCAAACTCCTGAGTGCTAGCCTTCAGGTGATCTTGGCGGAGTGGCCGAGTGGCTTAGGCAAGGGCCTGCAAAGCCCTGTACACGGGTTCGATTCCCGTCTCCGCCTCGGACGATTAGCTCAGCGGGAGAGCACTACCTTGACACGGTAGGGGTCACTGGTTCAATCCCAGTATCGTCCACCAGTTATATACGCAGCTCAGAGAGCCGATCAGTGATCTTCACTGATCGGCTTTTTGGCTGTCGTGGGAGCAAACTGGGAGCAAACGATCTTGGTGTGATCAACACCACTGTATGTGGTCACCCCCTCGATCCGGGGTAGGGGTCGCACCCGACTGCTCCCATCGCCGCCGGAGTCCGTCCAGCGATGAACCAGGTTTTTGGGTGTGGCGTAGGTCATGGAAGTGCAGGCCGGGCAGCACCGGCGCCCAGCCACGTCATAGGTCGCCGCCAACGGCGAGCAACCAGCCGCGACGCCGGCCTTGATCTTGGGCGCGCCGAGATAGAGCCGTCCGCCGAGCTCGTGCAACGCGCCATCACCCGAAGCGATGGTGATGTCGCCCGGGGTCAGGTCGACGTGGTACCAGTGCAGCCTGGTCAGCTCACCCCACCGCAGCCCCGTATAGGCGACTGTGACGACCAACACGGCCATGGCGGGGCAGCACCGCTGCGCGGTGGTGCGCACCCGCCACGGCGAAGCGTGAGGTCGCTCGTCGTGGTCCCCGGTGTCGACCCGCAACGCCGACAGGGGCCGGTGCCGATCAGACCCTCATCCTCAGCGTCGCCGAGCAGCATCGACGGCAATGTCACCACACCACCCACGGCGCACTCCGCCAACGAGCGCCGTGAGGTCTTGATCCGGCCGTTGATGGTCATGCGGCTGATTTCCTTGAGCGGCGTGTCGCCGAACTTCGGGAGTGCGTGGTTGCGCAGGTGCGAGTCGCACTTCGCCCGTGTGGTAGAGCTCACGTGTGAGCTCGTTCCAGGTCTCGACCTATTCCGTAGCGGGACGCCGCCTGGGGAGGGGTAGACGAAGGAGTCGCGGCGCAAGGTCGAACTCGATGTCACGGAGCCGGTCACGAGCCGTGCCTCGGTCGGTGGACCCGGTCTCGGAGGCCAGTGCGCCGCGCCGATCTGGCAAGCAGGCGCTGCGAGTGCCTTCCGGCGGCACCGACCCTGTCCGGGTAACAACCACCTCGGGTCATGAGGAAACCTCACACGGCGAGCACTGTCCGGAAGCGGTCGTCGATCGGGTCGTCCGCGTCGTGCACCACGGCCTGTCCCTCAGCCCGGACCCACGCGTGGAAAGACACCGGTTCCGAGGAGAACCCGAAGCACCAGTCCAGGGAACGCCTCTTGGCCAGGCCGAACAGCACGGCGGTCAAGGAAGACTCCATGCAGGCCACACGGCAGGGGAAGAAGCGGCTGGCAGCGCGCGCCGCGTCGAGTGCCGCGACGGCCTGTTGCACGGATGCCGGCTCCACGGCGACACGCCCCTTCGCCTTCTCGACCAGGGAAACCGGTACACGCAGGGGAAACCTCAACAACAACAGCGCGCCGGCCAGGCACAGCACCGCCGTCAGAACGTCGAGCAGGGGAAGCTTGACGCCCTGTCGCGAGGGCAGGGCCATCAGGGTACTTCCGGGGTGGCGGCCTTTCCCCTTCCCCGTCTCCACGAGTCCGCGGCCCACCAGCATTCCGACCAGGCGGTGCGCGTCTTCGCGAAGCCGGGCTTCCGGCGCTTCCGGGAACCGGTCGACCAGGTCCCTGATCGCCGACTCCAGGTCGCCGGTCCGCCTCAGCCAGTCGAAGATCACTGACCCGGTGGAGTTGAGCGCGTGCCACTGTCCTGTTCGGACGTTCAGCACGATCAACAAACCGTTGTCCTCGTGCGCAGAGTGCACCGAGTCGGGTACCACGAACTCCGTCACATTCACCTCCGTTGTGTCTCCGACCCCGCGTGTGCACGCAGCCACAGTTCGATCCCCAAGACCTGGTTCAGCGGCGCCCAGTGGCTGTCCAGCCCCCGCATCGCCTGTTCGACCGCGGTCGCGACGCGTGAAGGGTCGATCAGCCCGATCTCCGCGCCGAGCGAGTGGTCGAGCATCCTGAGAATCCGCGGCGCGGCGCGGCGCAGTCCCAGGTAGGCCGCGCGCGTGTAGTTGCCTTTGGTGCGCCGGGTCAACACTTCGTCGGGCACGAGCCCGGCCAACGCCCGCCTCAGCAGGGGTTTCGCGACTGCGGGATCGGCCTTGCGCCACGACGGAATGCTGAGGCAAGCGCGCACAACTTGCGTATCCAGGTAGGGGGCGTGCACCTGCACGCCTGCTTCGGCGCCGACCGCTCGCTGCACCTGATAGGCGCGGTTGGCCGATCGCAGGTGGCCGAGCATCGCGCGGTCACCGGCACCCAGCCCGTCCTCCTCCTCGTCCAAGGAACAGAGCAGGTGGTTGACCAGTGCGTTTCGCGCGGGGGTTGCCAACCAATCGCACAGCGGTGTTCCCCATGGGGTGATCGCCCCGCCTTCCCATGAGCGCCGGGGCCGGTTCCGACCCTCCTCCAGAGCCGCGACGAGCCGGAGGATGCCTTCCCGCCTGCTGATCCACGCCGAGCGGAGGACATGGGTGAAAAGGCCCATCGGCGATCGGAAGCGCAGCCGCGCCCAGGCCGCGCAGTGACGCCACAACAGGTCGAACCTCCGTTGTCTCGCCAAGTCCAGCAGGTAGTTGTGGTGAGCGGAGAGGACGAGGTCTCCCCCTTCGCCCACCAGGTGGGTGTCGCATCCCAGTCGGGACACGGCGGTCGCCTTCGCGAGGTCGACGCCTGTTGCCACCACAGCCGGTGTCGGTTCGTCGACCGGGTCGCGCAGATCGTGGTACGGGAGGTTCGCCGGTGTGCCGATCACGAGGTGGTGCCGTATGCGTGAGTCCAACAGGGCGAACCGGCGCGCGTGGGCCAGGTCGTCCTCCACGGTCATCTCCGCGTGGGAGAAGGTGAGACCGGGAAGTGAGTCGGCGTGCCGCAAGGCCAGGAACACCAGCGACGTCGAATCGATGCCTCCGCTGAGGTCCGCCGAAAGACGAGCTTCTGCCGGGAGTCCACGTGCTGCGACAGCGGCGCTGAGGTTCTCCCGCAACTCCTCGGCGCACTCGTCCCTCGTCCGGAAGGGGTCGGGACGGACCTTGGCATCGACTTCGTGGACGCCACCAGGTCCGTAGTGCCTCCGGTGGCCGGGTGTCAGTCGTCGAACTCCTGCATACCCCGTACGGGTGGCATTGAGATTCCACTCCTGCGGGACTGCCACCTCGATCGCCAGCGAGACGAGATCGACGTCGGCGCCCACCCTGTGTGCCACACCTGCGGCGTTGGAGCCGAAAACGACTTCGTCGCGGTGTGTGGCGAGGTAGAGAGGTGCCTGGCCGCCGTCGTCAGCGGCCAGCACTTGGCCTTCCGCGTGATGGATCACGACCGAGCAGGCACCAGCGGCGGACAGGAGTCGGTCGGGGCGCCCTGTGCGGAGTGCCCGCTCCACCTCCAGAGTAAGCTGTTCTTCAGGTAGAAGGCAGTGACCGATCAATGCGACCGATCCCTCCGTCGAGCGCACGAGGCGCACCGGATCACCAGGTGATGCGTTGTCGCTCGTCATGGTGAAGCGAGGAAGGGGGTTGTCCCTCGAAGGGGTGGTACTGCGGGCTCGAAGTGGAGTCGTAGTGACGCTACCTATTACGGTGCCCACGCCGCCTACGCCCTCCGGCAACCTGCGGGCCCTCGGCCACGCCGCTCATGAGAACCCCTGGTTGTTGGCATCGTTGTTGTCCATCGTGCTGCCCTTGGTCACATCGATTGCCCGCCCGAGGTCAATCACCGCGGGGGCCTCGTAGACGGGCTGGAGCATCCGGCCATTGTCGCCATCGCAGGCTTCATCGCTCATGTCAGGCCCCCTTCTCGCTCACTCCGGAGAGTAACCTCGACGTAACGAATAGTGTACCTGCGACCCCTAATTGGGGCGTAGAGCTAAGCGGACGAGAGCCGAGCGGTGTTCGGGCTGCTGACGGCACGAATGCGGCTTGTTCCGGTGAGTTGCGTGACCGCGATCGACGCTTGTGGCGTGCCGCGCTCAGCGGTTGCCACATGTCATGGAATGCGACATGATCTTGACTCCTCGATAGCTTCGTTCTGAAGCTGGCAAATAGTCGATTGGATGTCGGAATGAGTATGGAACACCGCGAGCCCCTCGACGCGAAGGTAGTGCTGAGCGCCACCTCGGACTCCGTCCGCGCGGTCAATACTCGACGGATCATCCGCGCTGTCATGGTTATGCCGTCCACTCAAGTGCAGCTGGCCCGACGCACCAGGCTCTCCCAGGCGACGGTGTCCGGCGTTGTGGGTCGACTGCAGTCGGACGGACTCGTCGACGTCGACGAGGCAGACGGTGATCGGGGCAAGCGCATCCGCCTCGCGCCCATGCGGGGTGTCGCCGTCGGGGTGGAAGTGGGTCACGACAAGTTGACCGTCGCGGTCCGCAGGGTGGACAGCGAGCAGATGTTGCAGCACACCGGCGACCTCGGCGTCAGCCAGGGCGGCCGTGCCTGGATCAAGGAGTCCGCGCGCTTGATCGACGACCTGGTCAGGCGCACCGGCATGACGACGTCCGACATGGTCTCGATCGGTCTGGGCATCCCCGCGGCGGTGGACCCCCGCACCGGCAGGGTTACCCAGGCCGCTTCGTCCCTCGGCTGGGACCTGCGCGGCGACCCGCAGGAATGGTACGAACCCCACTACCCCGGCGTGCCCGTGGTGGTCGACAACGAGGCGAACCTGGCCGCGTTCGGCGAGCACCTTTACGGTGCTGGTCGCGATACCGAGACGATGCTGTTCGTCAAGGCGTCGACGGGCATCGGCTCGGGGCTCATCATCGGCGGCGTCATCTTCCGCGGGCGGCACGGGTTCGCGGGCGAGATCGGGCACCTGACGATGGACCCGAGCGGCATCGTGTGCCGCTGCGGCAACAGGGGTTGCCTCGAAACGCTGGTCGGCGGTACGCGACTGGTCGAGGAGGTCCGCCAAGCCTACGCGGGTCACCGGATCGACCTGCCGGTGAACGTCGGCGGGTTGATCGAACGCGCCCGCAACCACGATCCGGTGTCGCTGCGCGTCCTCCAGGACGCCGGGCGCAACATCGGCTTGGCCCTCGCGCGGGTGTGCAACATCATCAACCCGGAGACGGTGGTGCTGGGCGGCGAACTCGGCCGAGCGGGCGACATGATTCTTCGATACGTTGACGACGAACTGCGGCGCAACGTCCTGGTCGGCATGCTCGAACACCCCGATCCGGTCGGCGTCCGCCAGTCCGAACTGGGGCTGCTCGCGGGCGCCCAGGGCGCCTTGGCCTTCGCCCTCAACAGCGATCGCCCACTGGCTGGGACATCACACTGAAGCTCCATTGGCTTCGACTTGAAGTATCCTTGGGTTCGCGGTGTGGTACCGGGCTGGGACTCGAAGGCGGTGGCGTCATGGCATGGGTGCGCAGACGGCTCCAGGGCAGCGCAACGACGTCGAGGCTCGGCTGTCGAAGCTCCGGCCCGTATGACGTTGCCCAGGACGAGGGGTGACGGCCTACGAGCGACCCGACCTGGGTCCCGCCGCACGGGATGCGGAGCGCTGGGAGACGTACCCGAACCAGAAGATCATCATCTGCCTGGCGCGGACCCCCACCTCGGCGATCACGGTTCGGGAGCTGATGCGCGTCTTCAACGGGGACGACCGGGTCAAGGTCCTCTACGCGGTTTCGCCCGGTTCCCGGTTCCAACACGGAGCGGTGAAGGTGCTTCGCGACCACAAGGTGGATCTCCTGCCCTACGAGGCGTTGGTCCACGCCCGGTGCGATCTCCTCGTCACGACCAGCGAGAAGGTCGACTTCACCGCGTTCCCGGGTACTCCGGGCATCGTGGTGCCCCACGGGCTCGGCTTCCACAAGTTCGTGCCCGACGCGGACGGTCCGGGAAACCGGCTGTCCGGGCTCGTCGACGACGCCTCCCTCCGCACCGGCGTCGTCACGCAACTGGTCACCCACCCGGACCAGGTCCGACAGCTGGAACACGTCACCGCGCACATCGCCGGCAGGACCGTGCTCGGCGGCGACATGAGTTTCGACCTGCTGAGCAACAGCGTGGTCGAGCGGGACGTCTACCGCCGCGCGCTGGGCCTCGCACCGGGCCAGCACCTCGTCACGTTCTCCTCCACCTGGGGCAAGGGCTCCTTGTCGGCGCGGGCCTCGCGGGAGATCGAACGAGCGCTGGCCGAACTTCCCGTCGAGACGTACAAGGTCGCTTTGACCCTGCACCCCAACGTGTGGAGCTTGGAGGGCGAGGACAACGTCCGACGGCGCTTCCACCGCCACGTGGAGCGCGGCGGGCTGGTGCTCGTGGACCCGGTCCAGGGCTGGCACGCGGTGTTCGTCGCGTCCAGCCTGGTGATCGCCGACAACGGGTCCCTGAGCCTCTACGCGGCGATGATGGGGACGCCCCTGCTCATCGGGGCCTTCAGCGATCAGGTGGTGCCGGGGACGGCCATGGAGCACCTGGGCACGATCGCGCCGCGGCTCACTTCGGAACGCAACCTCAGGCACCAGGTCGAGGAGGCCATCGCCGGAAAGGGGAAGGTGGACCCGCATGCGCTCATCGAGCGGACGATCGCGCTCCCCGGAAAGGCCGCCGAGTCGTTCCGGCGCTTGTGCTTCCACAAGCTGGGGCTGGTCGCCCCGACCGACGAGCTTCCGGTGTGGGCCGCGCCGGCGCCCATCGTGACGCGGTACCCGGTGCGGTCTTACGAGGTCCGCACGCTGTTCGTCGAGCCCTCGACCATCACCCTGCAAAGATTCCCGGCCGCGGTGAAGCAGTGGTGCGAGCCGGTCGAGGCGCCCTGGGAACGCCATCTGGCCGCGTACGCCAACGAGCCCGACCTGCGGGTCAGGCAGAACGCCGCCATCCTCGTCGACGAGCATGAGCACGATTTCGAATCCGCGACCGCCAGGTTGCGGTCCATGCGGGAAAACTACCCCGGCTGTCGGATCGTGGTCGTGAAGTACGGGAGCCGGCACTTAGCTGCTGTCCGGCGAGGATCGCACCACGAGCTGACCGCCGAGCCGGGGTCGGACCCCCTGCTGCTCGCCTCCGCGCTCTACGCGTTGATCGTCGCGCGGCGCCCCGCTGAGGGTGTGTTCACCCTGAAGGCAGGTGCATCCGAGCACAAGTTGACGATCAGTTCGTCGTTCGGGCCTTGAGCGCGGCAATCAGGGGTGTGCCTTCAGCCGGTCGACGTGGGCCACCAGGCGGCTCACGTCCGGCACTCCGCTGGCTCTCCTGATCTCGATCACCCGTTCGAGGTTCTCCCGGGCGGAGGTCAACTCGCCTTCGCGTTCCTCCACCTCTGCCAGCACTTCCCTGGCCTGAGCCTCGTAGTAGGAGGCCTGGGTCTGGCGGAACGCCTGGGCGACGCGTTCCAACTCCCTGCGGGCGAACTGTAGGTTGCCCTCCCGCAAGTAGGCCACACCGAGGCTCATGGAACCGCGGAGCGCCATTCGTTCATCATCCACCGAAACAAACATCCGGTATGCCGTCGTCAGCGCTTCACGTGCACCGACGTGATCGCCCTTCGAACTGAGCACGCAACCCATGAAGTAGGTCGCCAGCGCCATGCCGCGCTTTTCTCCCACCTCTCCATTCCGCTCGATGGCATACCGGTATGCCTCGATGGACGAGTCCGGGTCGACCTTTTCCCGTAAGCGGCCGATGAACTCCCAGACCGAGGCGATCAGCACCTTGTCCCCGGATGCCTCAGCCAACTCCAGCGCGACGTCGAGGTGCTGCTCGGCCGTGTCCATCTCGTTCAGGTCGGTATAAGCGCGCGACACCACGCTCCGGAGCCTCGCTTCGGCCGCCGGATTGCCGTCCTCGCGCGCGCTCTCGATGCCGATCGCACTGGCTTCCAGCCAGTCGTCGACGTAACGGCGGTTGAGGTACAGGGCCAGGAGGGACTCGGCGAGTTGCCACGCGGACGAGTGCCACCCCTCACGTCTCATCATGTCGAGCACCACCAGCAGGTTCGCCCGCTCCTGGATCAACCACTCCAGGCCGGATGCCCGTTTTCCCTCACCCCGGAAGGGGTTCTCGGCCGTCGGCAGGCGAGCCAGCTTCGTCGAGATGCGCTTGCGGTCACCCATCACGACATCGTCCGCGAACGCCGCCGTGGTCAGGTAGTACTCGCAGATCCGCGCGGAGACCGCGCGGCGATCCTCAGGCGGATCCTCAAGGCGCGAGCGTTCCACCGCGTGCAGCCTGACGAGATCGTGGACGACGAACCTGCCCTCCGGCGACAACTCGACCAAGGACGTCTCCAGCAGGCCGGAGAGCGCGCGGCGCGCCTCCGCGCGAGGACGTGCCAGGAGCACGACGGCGGTGTCCAAGGTGAAGGTCCGGAAACCGATCACCCCTAGCCTGCGGTAGAGCAGCGAGGAGGGTGCGGGCAGGTTGCGGTACGCGTTGTCGAACACTCGTGACACCAGTCGTTCCCCTCGCAGTGACAGTGCCTCCAACCGCGCTTCTTCGTCCTCGAGTTCGTCCACGAGATCACCGATCGGGCAGTACGGCTGTGCCAGCAACCTCGCGGCGATCACGCGCAACGCGATCGGGTAGCCGGCGCTCAGCTCCACGAGCCGGTACACGGATTGCAGGTCGGACGCCAGTCGAGAGGTGCCGCAGATCTCGCGGAGCAACAAGAAGCCCCCGTGACGATCCAACGGCCCCAAGTTGAGCGAGTACGCCCCGTCGAGCGCCAGCTCCGACAAGCGGTCCTTGCTCGTGACGACGACCGCGCTTCCCGCGGAGTTGGGGATGAAGGGCGGCACTTGCGCCGGTTCCGTGACGTCGTCGAGAACCACCAGCACGGACATGAGCGCCGTCTTGGTGCGGAACATGTTCGTGCGACCGGACAGCGTGGAGGGGACGTGCTCGGGACTCACTCCGAGCGCCAGCAGGCAGTCCGCGAGCGCGTCGCTCACAGGTGCCCCGGATTCGGTGCGAACCGAGGCGAAGTCGACGTGCAGCTGCCCTCCGGGGAACCGGTGGCCTTCCGCCGCGACCCACCGCCTCACCATCGCGGTCTTGCCCACACCGGCCATCCCTGTCACGACGACCAAGCCGCGGTGGCCGTCGCTCCCGTCGAGCAGCACGTTGCTCAGCTGAGCCAGTTCCGCATTGCGGTTGACGAAGCCGGCCGGAGGCGGCGGGACTTGACGAGGAGTGGTCGGCGAGGTGAAGTTGGCGTGGACGACGACATCACCGGTCAGTGAGCCACCGACCTGCACGACCGTGCTGGCTTCTGCGGCGGACGCGCTGTTGCCCACGGACGGCCCTGCGACGGGACGACCGGTGGCCAGCTCACTCATGACTGCTCCCAGAACTCCAACCAGGGCGGAAGTTCACATTACCAACAGCACGCGTAGGCGCATGCGCAATACTGCGCTCCGGCCGTTCGTCGCCGGTTTGGGCTAACTTCTCGCGTTGATCGTCACGGTCCGCACATCACGGCGCCCATGAATTACACGGTTGAACTTCAGGGTGTCACTATTACGTGTAAAAGGTAAGTTACTCCGGCATTGCGCATACTTGTGTCGAACCAGCACTTGATCAGGTCGCGTGGGCGCTCCGACGCTGATCGGGCGCAACAGGCCGTCCGTCCGGTCCTAACGCCGACGCCTCTGACGAGGACCGGCGAAACCATCCCCGGACGGCGGTAGACGGACGAGTCGCCCACCTCAGCGTGACACGGCGGTCGGACGGACGGAGCCCGACTCGCGCAGGGTCGCTGATCTGACGGAGGCGGGAGTTGCTCGGGGTGTCGGGGCTGCCCTGGGGGTGCAGGAACTCTGCACTGGGTCGCTGATCTGCGATGATCGTGCACCACGGGTCGCTGGGCATGATCGTGGAGTGTGGCGTTGTAGCTGCTGCGCCTGATCTTCGTCCGACTCGGTAGCCGGCTGGCGCGCCTCCGGTGGCACCGGCGCCTGGTCGGGAGGAAGCGGACCTTGTGGGATGTCAGAACTCCGCACGGAGATGCTGAGCTGTGGCGATCCTGCGCCCTGGGCATCTGGGGCATGATCGGACGGTGTCCACGAGCCAACTGCTGCGCCGAACAGCCCGTCGGCTGTGCCGCTCGAAAAGCGATCGCCGTCGGCAGAGCAGTGCGGGCTCCGCTCGAGAGCCAGTTGCGAGGACCCGTCACCTCAAGGCGGGCTGAAGCCTCCTGAGTGGCGGATGAAACCTGAGGTGGTGGTCCAGGACGGGTGGGTGGACTTCGAGGATTTGAGCACTGACAGGCTCAACGAGGCGGCCTGCTACTTCGCCGCAGGTGAGGCCACCCGTCGTACCCGCCATCCGATCGCGCTGCAGGGGGACGGACACCGCCGATGCCCATTCACCAGTTGATCCCCTGAAACACTCCTGCGCCGTTCGGGGCGACCGCGCACATCGTGCTCTGCGCACCGGACCTCCGGCGGCTGCAGCCTCGTCAAGGCAGCTCGGCCACGCCGATCGGTCTCGTCCTGTGCCGGAGTGCCAACAGTCGACCACCGCCGCCTATTCGCAGGTCAGGCGGCGGTGGGTTCGTAGTGCGCAGGAACCGCGGCCATGAGGTGTCGCTGTTGCGCTCGGGTGCGAGTGGTGTGCGCAGGTGCTTGAGCACGCGGCGCGCGGTTGAGGCGGCTGCGCGGTGCCCGAGCTTGAGCAGCTGGCCCTGGATCCCGCGGTAGCCCCGGCCGGCGTTCTCCCGGGCCGTCCGTTCGATCAACGCCGCCACGGCATCGTCGACCGGCCGTCGCCCGATCAGGTTCGGATAGGTCCACTTCTTCGCGGCCAGTCGCCGATGTCGTCACAGGGCGGTTCCCGGCGTCACCAACCGGTGGTGTTGCGACCGGTCGGGTAGGCGTCGCACCAACGCGGCGAGCGCCGCACGATCGGCCCAGCGCCGAGTTCTGACGCCTCCTGCACCGCCCTCTGCAGCGCCATGATTCGACTCACTCGCTCCGAATGGGTCCGCGCATCCGGCGCGGACGAGGTGTGAGGAGCCGATCCGTCCGGATCGACGAGGCCGGTGTCGCCGCAAGAGGTGCGAGCGATCGGGGGCCTCGGTGGCTCCCGACAGGACATCGCCGTCGCCGGCCGGCCGCTGTGCTGCGGGTCGTCGGTATGGGGTCGTCGGCGAACGTGGAGACCGTCGAATCGGCACGGCGCATGCGACTGTCGTCGGGTCCGCAGGTACCTGACGGGTGCTGCTGCGTGATTCCGGGCTGGTCGTCATGCGGCTGGTCGAAGCTGGTGCCGCGACAGGCCAAGCCGCTCGCCTGCGGATGTGGACCATCGCGCCTGAAGGAGCCTGTCACTTTACTTCTTGACACGTAGATGCGCTTGAGGCGTACTCTCAATGTCAAGAGGTAGGGAGGCGGGCATGCCGGACGGTGACTACTTGGCATGGCGTGCCGGAGCGAGGTGGCGCAAGGTGGCCAATCTGCTGCGGTCAGGTGCCCCCTTGATGGAGGTCGAGGACGCGTTGGCGTCGGCGGTCGCCAACTCCATTCGCCGGTCGGGCGGCGTCCCCCGGTTCTCCGCAGTGGCCGAGGGCGTGCGGCAGGCTGCGGCGGTCGGTGGCGACGGGCACGTCGTCGCGGCGATCCCCACCTGTTCTCCCGACGGTGTCGTGGGGCGGCTGCTCGACGAAGCAGCGCGGACGTTGGTCACCACCATGCAGGCGGGCATGAACCTCGTCTCGCCCAAGTCGGCGACCGAGCTGCTCGCGGACCGCTTGCTCGATCGGATAGCGAAGGCGGGGCTGGACCACATGGTGCCCGCGCTCATCGCCGAGGGGCACTACACGATGTCCCAGCTCCGGGAGTTGCTCGCCAACCTGTCCGGCTCGAAGCCCATGGCCGATCTGCGCGACCGCTTCATTCGCCACCCGTCGGGCGAAGGGCTCCGTGCTCCGGACCGCCGGACCGCGGCCAAGCCCTTGGACGAACTGCTGAACACCGGATTGGACGACCTGTGAAGATCGCGGACGTCACCCCATCGGACGCGGTGGTCCGGTACTGGTCGGACCGGTACCCGGACGAGCAACGCATCCGGTTCGGCGTGGACGCACGCTTGGACGGCGGAGGTGTCGTGGACCTGCTGTCCCGTCACCTCCCTGTAGTAGCCGCCGATCTGCTGGACTTCGCCGCCTCGGTCTACGCGATCGACCGGGTCGTCGCGCGCCCTCGCTACCGCGGGTACGACAACGGGAGCGACTGGGCCCGCACGATCCGCGCGGTCCTCCCGGTCCGCGAGCCGGACCGGTGGACGGCGGCGCGGGAGGAGATCCGCGCGCTGTTGGAGTGGTTGACCGACGACCAGTGGGAGTTCTCGTTCGAGCAGGCCGCCGGTAAGGGACTCTCGTCCGGTCAGGGTTACCTGGTCGACGTGCTCGCCGACGGGATCGAGCCCATCCTGTTCTCCGGCGGGTTGGACTCATCGGCGGGGCTGGCAGTTCACGCTCCACGGCGGCCACTGCTCCCGGTCAGCGTCGTGACCAACAACCACATGGCGGGAGTTCAGCGCGACGTGTTGCGCCGCCTCGGCGCCCCGGTCGACGAGACATGTCATGCCAGGTTCAGGATCAACCTCGTGAGTGGTGTGACAGGCCCGTCCGGAAGGGCGGAATCGTCGCAACGCTCCCGAGGGCTGCTGTTCCTCGCCGTCGGCGCGGCCACCGCATTGACCCTCGGCGTTCGTCGCCTCTGGTTCTGCGAGAACGGCATCGGCGCCGTGAACCTGCCTTACGTCCGCTCGCAACTCGGAGCCCAGGCCACGAGGTCGGCGCATCCCCGGACGACCGCAGCGATGCAGGCACTGCTGCACAAGCTCACCGGGGACGACTTCACCGTCCACAACCCGTTCCTCGGCATGACGAAGGCCGAGGTCGTGTCCGCGGTGTCGCAGGAGTCCGTCGCGGCGATGTCGTACAGCGTTTCCTGCGACACGAGCTTCGCATCGCGGGTGAAGGGGCACCCGCGATGCGGCGTGTGCACGTCGTGCCTGTTGCGCAGGCAAGCGGTGGCCGCGTCGGAGCACCCGTGGATCGACGAACGGCTGGTCTACCGGAAGCAGGCGCAGGTCACGACGGAGCAGTTGATCGCGATGTTGTGGCAGGCATCCCGGCTCAAGGACTGCCTCGATGTCGAGGACCCGTGGCTGTCGCTGGTCGACGAGTTCCCGGAGGTGCTGCACGCCGCGCCGTTCGTCGCTCCCGAAACGTTGATCAACATGTTCGGCACCTACACCCGTGAATGGCCGGCCTTCCTCGACTCGCTAGGTTTGCGCGTCGACGATTGGTTCGGCGACCGCCTTCAGGACGCGAGCGATGGGTGTCACAGTGGATGAGCACGAGCCGGCAGAGGCACTGGCCACACGGATCCGCGGCGCACGGGAGACCGCGAGGTTGACCCAGGCTCAGGTCGCCGCCGCACTGGGGGTCAGCCGCCCGACCCTGATCGCCATGGAGAAGGGCACCCGCCCGGTCAGCCCAACCGAACTGGTCAAGCTCGCCGAGGTGTACCAGCGGGACGTCGCGACCCTGCTGCGGCCCTCCATCCCGCCCTCGTCGATCAGGGCCAGGTTCCGCACGGGCCTGGTGACGGGATCGAGCGACGGTGACCTGGAGGATGCGGTCGACGAGTTGGAGCGCTTCGCGGACAACTACGTCGACCTGTTGCGTCGATCGCAGGCCAGGCTGCCGGGCAGGCCCGCCGCGATCAGGCCCACCGACTACCTCGGACCCGACGACGCCGGAGAAGCCCTCGCGACCGAGGAGCGCAACAGGCTCGGCCTGGGCGACGGTCCGCTGCAACTGCTGCGCGAGGTCCTGGAGGTGGAGGTCGGCCTGCGGATCTTCTTCCTCGACCTGCCGTCCAAGGTCGCCGGCCTGTTCATCCACGTCGACCCGCTGGGTGGGTGCGTGGGCGTCAACCGCAACCACCCCCCGGAGCGGCGACGCTGGACCATGGCGCACGAGTACGCCCACTACCTCGCGTCCCGCGACAGGCCGGAGGTCACCCGACTCGGAGCCGGTCGGATCAGCGACACGGAGCGCTTCGCGGAGGCATTCGCGGCCAACTTCCTCATGCCCCGGAACGGGGTCGTCCGCCGATTCCACGAACTGAAGCAGGACAACGGCGGTCAGGCGACGCCGGCCACCCTGGTGCAACTCGCCCACACCTACCGCGTCTCGGTGCAAGCCCTCTGCCTGCGCCTGGAAAGCCTCGAACTCATCAAGGTCGGCACCTGGGACCGGCTCAAGGACAACAAGTTCCAACCCCGCGCCGCCGCGGACATGCTCAACCTGTCGCCCGTTCCGGACAACGGCGCCCCTCTCCCGTACCACTACCGCACACTGGCCACCCAGCTCTACATCGACGGCGACATCACCGAGACCCAGTTCGCGCAGTACCTGGGCATGAGCGTCGTCGAAGCGCGCAAGGAGTTCCACCGGCTCACCTCCACACCGGACGTCGGCGAGGACGGCCAGTCACAGATCATCGATCTACTGGACGGCGTGGAGTGAACGCAGTGCACAGACCGCTGCTGCTGGACGCGTGCATAGCGATCAACCTGGTCGCCACGAACCACGCCGAGGACATCGCCGAGTCCCTCGGCATCCGCTTTCTCATGGTGCGGCAGGCGGTGAACGAGTGCGGGGAACTGGACGTCGTTCAGGACCACGTCGTCGTGCGACGACGATCGGCCCCTGCGGACGTGCCACCGTTGGCAAAGGTGCTGACGCTCGTGGAGTCCGAACTCGACGTCTACGTCGAACTGGCGAGGGACATCGATGACGGCGAAGCCGCCACCATCGCCGTCGCTCGTTCACGATCGCTCGCCATCGCCACCGACGACCGGAAAGCCCGTCGGGTCGCCGTCGAAGTCGGCCTTGCCACACCTACGGGGACCACCGCACTCCTGCGCGAGTACGCGGAGGCGACTGGCTCCACTCCACAACAGCTCGCAGCTCTCCTCCGACGGGTGCGGGACGAAGCGAGCTACGTCCCCCGGCACACCGACGAGAACTTCACCTGGTGGCAGCAGGCCATCTGTCGGTGACCGCCGCGATGTCCACCTGCTGTTCGCGTGTCGCTGGCCGGAGGACCCGATCTCCGAACAGCGCGACGCCGTGCCGTGGGGCCGGCACCACGGAGCCCTCATGAGGTGTTGGCAGCCACTTCCGAGCTACTGGGGTCGGGTGAGTCGACGGCTGGTGATGCGGATCATGGACCAACGGACCCCGGCCTCGTAGTGCGGGGTCGGCGTTCGCAGTCGCGGGCGCAGCGGCGCTTGCAGACGTTGGACGACCTCCACCAGGCTGAGAACCCTGCGGACCCAGTCGATCAGAGGTCTGGTGCAGCCGCCGTCGGTCCACACCAGCGTGGACCGTTTCCCTGCGGTACCGCGCAGGCGCCGCAGCAGGCCGCGGGCGGCGATCCGGTTCTGCGTCGAGGCGGTGCGACCAACACGGTCAACAGCAGCCCCATGGTGTCCACGATGATGTGCCGCTTAAAATCCTGGACCTTCTTCCCTCCGTTCCAACTCGATCGACGCAACGCACACCACACGATCACGCCCTGGATACCCAGGGCGCACGATCACCACAGCGCAGCTCTCCAGTACAGGGTTCTGGCGCCCCACAAGCCACCGTGCCCTTTTTGTCGGGTGACCGAGTGGAACACCGGGCCGGTGGTCGTTCTGACCTGGCTGCCACCACCGACTGCCCGACAGATGCCGCCACCGGCCATGTGCCACGTTCAACTCCCGTCTCCCCGCCCAGCGCCTTCCGCAACCGCAGCAGCGCCCGGTGCTGCGCCACGCGCACCGCACCGGGCGTCGAGCCCACCATCTCCGCCGTCTCCTCGGCCGACATGCCC
>NZ_JBHWIE010000069.1:0-30039 GCF_042732085.1 Actinosynnema sp. NPDC059797 | reverse complement strand
TCGCGGAGCAGGTCGGCGTCCGCGGCGGTGGAGGTGGCGACCACGCGCGCGACCGCGGCGGCCAGCAGCGGGACCACGGCGGTGCCGACGCCGCCGGTCGCGCCGACGACCAGGACGGTCTCCCCCGGCCGCACGCCGGCCGTCGCCATCAGCGCGCGAGCGGTCAGGCCCGCGGTCGCCAGCGCCGCCGCGCCCTCGGCGGACAGCCCCGCCGGGCGGTGGGCGAGCAGCGGGGTGTCGGCTTCGAAGACCGCGTACTCGGCCAGCGAGCCCGTGCTCAGCGAGGGCCGCGCCGCGCCGGCCAGGGCGCGCAGGGCGCGGGGCACGGCGAGCCCGAAGACCTCGTCGCCGACGGCGAACGCGGTCACGCCGGGGCCGACCTCCTCGACGGTCCCGGCGAAGTCGTTGCCGGGCACGTGCGGGAACTCCAGGTGCACCGCGTCGCGGAAGTCGCCGCCGGGCAGGCGGACGTCGGTCGGGTTGACCGAGGCCGCGGCGACGCGGACGAGGAGCTGCCCCGGACCGGGTCTCGGCACCGGCACGTCCGCGACCACGTACTCCTCCGGCGGGCCGTACCCGGTGGCGACCACTGCCTTCATGGGATCCCCCTAAAAACGGACCGTTGGGTCAGGTTGTTGCGGCGAGGCTAGCCACAACCGGACCGCGCGGTCAACTTGTTAGCCTGGTGCCGTGCCCCCGCCCCGCCCGCTGCGCGCCGACGCTGCGCGGAACCGAGAACTGCTGCTCGCGGCGGCGGCCGAGGAGTTCGCCGAGCGCGGCCCGGACGCGTCGGTCGCCGACATCGCCCGTCGCGCCGGGGTCGGGAAGGGGACGGTGTTCCGCCACTTCCCCACCAAGGACGACCTGGTCGCCGCGGTCGTCCTGGACCGGATCACCCTGCTCTCGGCAGCGGGCGAACGCCTGATCGACGCGGCGGACCCGGGTGGCGCGCTGCTGGAGTTCCTCACCGTCGCCGCCCGGCTGCGCCAGCGGCTCGACCTGTCGTTCCTCCAGGGCGCGGACAAGCTCGGCGAGGAGGCGTCCCGGGCCCAGGCCCACCTGTTCGAGGTCGTCCACGCCCTCGTGGACCGGGCCCGCGACCACGGCGCGGTGCGGCCCGACATCACCGGTCCCGACGTCGTCCTGCTGATGTGCGCGCCGAACGAGATCGTCCGGAACCTGCCGGACGCACCGCCCGACCTGTGGCAGCGCTACCTCGGCATCCTCTTCGACGGCCTGCGCCCCGAGGGCGCCCACCCGCTGCCCCACCCGCCGCCGCCGTGACGCGGGGCCGGCGACGGTCCTTGCGGAGGTCTTGCGGGCTAGGCCGGATCGTGCGGGGGCCGGATCGTGCGGGGACCGGGTCGCGCGACGGACCGGGTCGCGCGACGGACCGGGTCGGCCCGCCGGCGGCCGGGGCGACCGCGACCGAGGCGACCGCGACCAGGGGCGAACACGGCCCGGCAATCCCCTAGCGATCCCCTAACACCGGGGTGAAATCGAGTCACCCCGTAGCCGAGTTGGCCATACTCGTGTCCCGGGCCCACCCCGGCACAGCGCGGGTCGGGCCACCAGGCAGAGTGTGGGCGCCACCTGAACACCACGGGGTCTGGGTCACGTACAGAAGGGAATGGTCGGTCGGATGTTCCGCCGTATCGCGATCGTCAACCGGGGAGAGGCCGCGATGCGGCTCATCCACGCGGCCCGGGAGCTGGCCGAGGAGACCGGAGCGGCGATCGACACGATCGCACTGCACACCGACGTGGACCGCGGCGCCGCCTTCGTCCGCGAGGCCGACGTCGCCTACGACCTGGGTCCCGCGTCCGCCCGCCCCTACCTCGACCTGAAGCTGCTCAAGAAGGCGCTGGTGGACACCAGGGCCGACGCGGCCTGGGTGGGCTGGGGCTTCGTCGCCGAGGACCCGGCGTTCGCCGCGCTCTGCGAGGAGGTCGGGGTCACCTTCGTCGGCCCGAGCCCCGACGCCATGCGCAAGCTCGGCGACAAGATCGGCGCCAAGCTGATCGCCGAGGAGGTCGGCGTCCCGGTCGCGCCGTGGAGCCGCGGCCCGGTGGAGTCGCTGGACGCCGCCCTGGCGGCCGCGAAGGGCATCGGCTACCCGCTGATGCTGAAGGCCACCGCGGGCGGCGGCGGGCGCGGCATCCGCGTGATCACCGGCGAGGCCGACCTGGCCGAGGCCTACGAGCGCACCAGCCAGGAGGCCGCGCGGGCGTTCGGCAGCGGCGTGGTGTTCCTCGAACGCCTGGTCACCGGGGCCCGGCACGTCGAGGTGCAGGTCATCGCGGACGGCCAGGGCACGGCGTGGGCGCTCGGCGTCCGCGACTGCTCCGTCCAGCGGCGCAACCAGAAGATCATCGAGGAGTCGGCGTCGCCGGTGCTCAGCGCCGAGCAGGCCGCCGAGCTCAAGGCCTCCGCCGAGCGGCTGGCCGTCGCCGTGGGTTACCGGGGCGCGGCCACCGTGGAGTTCCTGTACCACCCCGGCGACCGGGCGTTCGCCTTCCTGGAGGTCAACACCCGCCTCCAGGTCGAGCACCCCATCACCGAGGCGACCACCGGGTTCGACCTGGTCAAGGCCCAGTTGTGGGTGGCGGCGGGCAACCGGCTGGAGGGCGGGCCGCCGGTCGAGCGCGGGCACGCCGTCGAGGCCCGGCTCAACGCCGAGGACCCGGACCGCGACTTCGCACCGTCACCGGGGCGCATCGCCCGGTTCGACCTGCCCGCGGGGCCCGGCATCCGGGTGGACACCGGGGTCGGCGAGGGCGACACCATCCCGGCCGACTTCGACTCCATGATCGCCAAGATCATCGCCCACGGCCGCGACCGCTCCGAGGCGCTGAGCAGGCTGCGCCGGGCCATGGCCGACACCACCGTGGTCATCGACGGCGGCGCGACCAACAAGAGCTTCGTCCTCGACCTGCTCGACCAGCCCGAGATCGTCGACGCCACCGCGGACACCGGCTGGATCGACCGGGTCCGGGGCGAGGGCAGGCTCGTGGCGCACCGCCACTCCGCCGTGGCCGTCGCCGCCGCGGCCATCCAGGCCTACGAGGAGCAGGAGGGCGCCGAGCGCCAGCGGCTGCTGTCCACCGCGTTCGGCGGCCGACCGCAGGTGCGGCACGAGAGCGGCCGCAAGCTGGACCTCAAGCTGCGGGGCGCCGCGTACCGGGTGCGGGTCACCAGGGTCGGCGCGCAGCGGTTCCGGGTCGCCATCGAGGCGGGGAGCCGGGTCGCCGCCGCCGACGTCGAGCTGGACCGGTTCGACGAGCACACCGGGCAGATCCGCGTCAACGGGACCCGGCACCGCCTGCTCATGGGCGCCACCGGGCCCGTGGTGCTGGTCGAGGTGGACGGCGTCGCGCACCGGGTCAGCCGGGACGAGGGCGGCGTGCTGCGCTCCCCCGCGCCCGCGCTGGTCGTGGCCACCCCGGTCGCGGTCGGCGCCGAGGTCGAGGCCGGCGCGCCCGTCCTGGTGCTGGAGAGCATGAAGATGGAGACGGTGCTGCGCGCGCCGTTCGCCGCCCGCGTGAAGGAGTGCGCGGTGGCCGTCGGCAGCCAGGTGGAGGTCGGCGCGCCGCTGCTGCGGCTGGAGCCGCTCGCCGAGAACGCCGAGGCCGACGCCGCGGCCGACCAGCCGGTCGAGCTGGACCTGGCCGACATCCCCGACGCCTCGCCCGCCGACCGCGTCCGGCGCGGCCTCCACGAGCTGCGCGGGCAGTTGCTCGGCTTCGACGTGGACCCGCACGACGACGGCCGGGTGCTGCGGGACTACCTCGCCGCGCGGCGCGAGGCCACCGAGGCGGGCCGGCGACCGCTGGCCGAGGAAGTCGACCTGCTGACCGCGTTCGCCGACCTGGCCGAGCTGAGCCGCAACCGCCCGGCGGGCGAGGACACCGGCGGCGAGGGCCACCTGCACAGCGCCCGCGAGTACTTCCACACCTACCTGCAGAGCCTGGACGTCGACCGGGCCGGCCTGCCGGAGCGGTTCCAGCGCAAGCTCACCACGGCGCTGGCCCACTACGGCGTCACCGGCCTGGACCGCACGCCGGAGCTGGAAGCCGCCGTGTTCCGGATCTTCCTCGCCCTCCAGCGGGCGACGGCCGACGCGGCGGTGGTGACCACGCTCCTGCGGTCGTGGCTGGACGAGGCGCCGCCGGACGAGACGCTGCGCGAGACGGTCGGGTTCGCCCTGGGCAACCTGATCTCCGCGACCCAGGTCCGGTTCCCGGCGGTCGCCGACCTCGCGCGCGGCGTCGTGTTCGCCTGGCTCGGCCAGCCGCTGCTGCGCCGCAACCGGGCCCGCAGCTACGCCGACGTGCGCGAGCACGTGCGGTACCTGAGCGAGCACCCGGACGCCGCCGACCGCGATGAGCGGGTCGCCCAGATGGTCCGGACCACCGAACCGCTCGTGCGGCTGTTCAGCCAGTACCTGGAGCGCAACACGCTCGACAACGCGCTCATGCTGGAGGTGCTGACCCGCCGGTACTACGGCAACAAGCGCCTGGTCGACATCCGGACCAGCCGGGTCGGCGACCGCACCTTCGTGACCGCGCAGCGCACCGACTTCACCGTGGTGTCCACCGCGACCCACCACGACGACCTGGGCGGGGCGCTGCGGAGCCTGGGCGACCTGGCGCCGGCCACGGGCCCGCTGGACGCCGACGTCTACCTGGCGTGGCGGGACCAGCCGGAGGACGCCGCCGACCTGGCCGCCGCGCTGGCGACCGTGGTCAGCGCGCACCCGCTGCCCGACCAGGTCCGCAGGCTCACGCTCACCGTCGCGGGCCGCGGCGACGCGGTCATGCACCAGCACATCACGTTCCGCCCGTCGGCGGACGGGATGGCCGAGGACCGGCTGATCCGGGGCCTGCACCCGTACATCGCCCAGCGGATGCAGCTGGAGCGGCTGCGCGAGTTCGACCTCACCCGGCTGCCCTCCGCCGACGAGGACGTGTACCTGTTCCACTGCGTCGCCCGGGACAACCGCGCGGACGAGCGGATCGTGGCCTTCAGCCAGGTCCGCGACCTGGTGGCCCTGCGCGACCACGACGGGCGCCTCGCGGCCCTGCCGACCGCCGAGAACACGCTGGCGACCTGCCTGGACTCGATCCGGCGCGCCCAGTCCCAGCGGTCGAAGTCGGCGCGGTTCAACACCAACCGCATCGTCGTGTACGTCTGGCCCGCCAGCGACATCACGCTCGGCGAGCTGGAAGTGCTGGCCCAGCGGATCCTGCCCACCACGGCGGGCGCGGGCCTGGAGGAGATCGAGTTCATCCTGCGGCAGCGCCTCGAGAACGGCGAGCTGGTGCGGACCGCGCTGCGGATCACGTTCGACACCACCGGCACGCCGGTGCTCACCGTCGGCGAGCCCTCGGACGCGCCGATCCCGCCGCTGGACGGCTACCGGCAGAAGGTGCTGCGGGCGAGCAGCCGCAACACGGTGTACCCGTACGAGATCACCGGCATGATCGGCGAGTTCACCGAGCACGACCTCGACGAGGACAACGCGCTGGTGCCGGTGGACCGCCCCAAGGGCAACAACACCGCCGCCATCGTCGCGGGCGTGGTCAGCACCCCGACCGCGCGGCACCCGGAGGGCGTCACCCGCGTCGTGCTGCTCGGCGACCCGACCGCCGCCCTCGGCGCGCTGTCCGAGCCCGAGTGCCGCCGGGTGATCGCCGCGCTGGACCTGGCCGAGCGGCTCCAGGTGCCGCTGGAGTGGTACGCGCTGTCCGCCGGCGCCCGGATCTCCATGGAGTCCGGCACCGAGAACATGGACTGGGTGGCGGCCGCGCTCAAGCGGATCGTCGAGTTCACCCAGGCCGGCGGCGAGATCAACGTGGTGGTCGCGGGCATCAACGTGGGCGCCCAGCCGTACTGGAACGCCGAGGCCACGATGCTCATGCACACCAAGGGCATCCTGGTGATGACGCCGGACTCGGCCATGGTGCTCACCGGCAAGCAGTCGCTGGACTTCTCCGGCGGCGTGTCCGCCGAGGACAACTTCGGCATCGGCGGCTACGACCGGGTCATGGGCCCGAACGGGCAGGCGCAGTACTGGGCGCCGGACCTGGCGGCGGCCCGCGACCTGCTGATGACCTACTACGACCACACCTACGTCGCGCCCGGCGAGGACGCGCCGCGCCGGGTCGAGACGGCCGACCCGCACGACCGCGACGTCACCGACTACCCGCACCGCGCGACGGGCAGCGACTTCACCACCGTCGGGCAGATCTTCTCCGCGGAGCACAACCCGGACCGCAAGAAGGCGTTCGACATCCGGGTGGTCATGCGCGCGCTGTCCGACCAGGACCGCCCGGTGCTGGAGCGCTGGGCGGGCATGGCCGACGCCGAGACGGCGGTCGTGCAGGACGCGCACCTGGGCGGCATCCCGGTCTGCCTGCTGGGCATCGAGTCGCGCCCGGTGGAGCGGCGCGGCTTCCCGCCCACCGACGGTCCCGACACCTACACGGCGGGCACGCTGTTCCCGAGGTCGTCGAAGAAGGTGGCGCGGGCGATCAACGCGGCCAGCGGCAACCGGCCGGTCGTGGTGCTGGCGAACCTGTCCGGGTTCGACGGTTCGCCCGAGTCGATGCGCAAGCTCCAGCTGGAGTACGGCGCGGAGATCGGCCGGGCCGTGGTGAACTTCCGGGGACCGATCGTGTTCTGCGTGATCTCCCGCTACCACGGCGGCGCGTTCGTGGTGTTCTCCAAGGCGCTGAACCCGAACATGACCGTGCTGGCCGTGGAGGGCTCGTTCGCCTCCGTGCTCGGCGGCGCGCCCGCGGCCGCGGTGGTGTTCACCCGCGAGGTCACCGCCCGCACCGCGGCCGACCCGCGGGTGCGGGAGCTGGAGGCCAGGAGCGCGACCGCGACCGGCACCGACCGGACCGCGCTGATCGCCGAGCTGGACGAGCTGCGCTCGGCGGTGCGGGCCGAGAAGCTGAGCGAGATCGCGGGCGAGTTCGACCGGGTGCACAGCATCGAGCGCGCGGTCGAGGTCGGTTCGGTCGACGCGGTGGTCCGGGCGGCCGAGCTGCGGCCGCGGATCATCGAGGCGCTGGAGTCCAAGCTGGGCTGAGCCGGGCTCGACGGAACGAGGGGGGCGGTGCCGCGGCACCGCCCCCCTCGTCGTGCGGGCGGCGGTCGACGTGCATGATTCGGTGAACCGGGGAACCGCCGCGGTCGACGGGAGAAGGGGGCCGGCCCTGAGCACGTGGCTGGCGGAGGTCGTCTCGGTGCTGCTGCTCCTGCTGGTGCTGGCGTGCGCGGTGGTGCGCCCGCGCGGCCTGTCGGAGGCGGCGGTCGCGGTCCCGGCGGCGGTGCTCGTCGTCGCGGTCGGCGCGATCCCGCTGCCGAGCGCGGTCGAGGAGGTGGGGCGGCTGGCGCCCGTGATCGGGTTCCTGGCCGCGGTGCTGGTGCTGGCCCACCTGTGCGACCGGGAGGGGCTGTTCCGGGCGTGCGGCGAGTGGCTGGCCCGCCGGTCGGCCGGGCGACCCCGGCGGCTGCTGGGCGGCGTGTTCGCGCTCGCGTCGGGGATCACGGCGGTGCTCAGCCTGGACGCGACGGTCGTGCTGCTCACCCCGGTGGTGTTCGCCACCGCCGCCCGCGCGGGGATCCGCCCGAAACCGCCGGTGTACGCCTGCGCGCACCTGGCGAACACGGCCTCGCTGCTCCTGCCGGTCTCCAACCTCACCAACCTGCTGGCCCTCGCCGCCAGCGGGTTGAGCTTCACCCGGTTCACCGCGCTCATGGCGGCGCCGTGGCTGGTCGCGATCGCCGTCGAGTACGCGGTGTTCCGCCGGTTCTTCGCCGCCGACCTCGACGCGCCCGCCGAGGCGCCGCGGGCAGCCGGGCCGCCCGAGGTCCCGCTGTTCGCGCTGGGGACGCTCGCGGCGACGCTGGCCGGTTTCGTGCTCACCTCCGCGGTCGGCGTGGACCCGGCCTGGGTCGCCGCGGCCGGTGCGCTGGTGCTGGGCGCGCGGTCGCTGGCCCGCCGCCGCACGAGCCCGGCCGCCGTCCTGCGCTCGGTGTCGCTGCCGTTCCTGGCTTTCGTGCTCGCGCTGGGGGTCGTGGTCCGCGCCGTGGTGGACAACGGCCTCGGGGAGTGGCTGGGCCGGTTGATCCCCGACGGGACCGGACCGCTGGCGCTGCTGGCCGTCGCGGCGCTGGCGGCCGGGCTGGCGAACGCGATCAACAACCTGCCCGCCGTGCTGGTGCTGCTGCCGCTGGTGGCCCCGGCCGGGCCCGGCGCGGTGCTGGCGGTGCTGATCGGGGTGAACATCGGCCCCAACCTCACCTACGCCGGTTCGCTGGCGACCCTCCTGTGGCGGCGGGTCGCGCACCACCACGGGCACGACGTGGACCTGCGCGAGTTCACCCGGCTGGGGCTGCTGACCGTGCCCGCGTGCCTGCTCCTGTCCGTGGCGGCGCTGTGGGTGTCACTGCGGCTGGTCGGCGGGTGAGGTGGCGGGGCGCTTGCGCAGGTAGGGCGCGGTGAACAGGTAGAGGCCGGTGAGCAGGAGCAGGGTGAGCGGGGGCAGGGGCAGGTAGAACAGCCAGGGCGCGGGCTCCGCCTGGCCGAGGAAGGCGAAACAGGCGATCACGGTGGCGGTGAAGGCGATGGACACCCAGCGGTGCAGTTGGCGGACCCACTTCTTCCCGGACATGCGGCGGCTCCTCGGTCGTGGGACGCGCTCGGTGCGGTCCCGGTGCGGAGGACACTAGGAACCGCCGGTGGCACCGCGCTTCTCGATTCCTGACCGGTTCGGCTCTGGTTGCCCGGTCACCCCGCGATGAGCGCGGCACGTCCGCGCTTCGGCCATCAACACCGGTCGATCTCGCGAAGGGGCGTCAGGGTCCTTGCCGGAAACGACGGGGAGTCGTCTCCGGCGAGGTCCGCGTGACGGCGGCCGAGGGTGGCGCACCGGGCGGCCGGTGAGCGGACTACACGTTCGAGAACGTCACGCTCGACCTGCTCGCCGTGATGGACGACGCGGGGATCGACGAGCCGATGGACTTCGCCGGGTCCTCGCCTGGGACACCGACCCGCTGCACCCGGTGGCCACCGCCGAGCGGCTGCACGAGCTGATCCCCGGCTCGGCCCTGCACGTGGCGAGGTCCGCGCGGGACGTGCGGACCTGGACCGACCGCACCGCCGAGTTCCTCGACGCCTGAAGCGCGCCGGCCGGCGGCGAAAGGCCCTCGGCCCGGAGTCGCATTCGCGCGGGCCGCCAATCAAGCGCACCGCGAAATACCAGGTAGAACGCGTATTCAACGGTCAAACCCGAACTCGGGGACCCGGGCGCCCCTTTCCGCGGCACTTCGCCGCCATTCCGCCGGACACCCCGCCGCGACCAGGCAGAACAGCGGGTTTCGGATAACCGAAGGCGCTTGCCCAAGCCACTCGTGACTCTCCGCTCACCAGGCCGCCAATACTGTCCACAGTGGACATATGGTATTGCTTTTCACGGCAGTTGCTCCATCAGGGGGAGACTGCCTCAACCACTTGGCGTCCGATGAAGTCCCGTGATAAAGATCAGAGCCTGCTGACGCACTGGTATCCGGCAGCTCGCCCGCACCAGAGGAATTGATGGATCAACAAACACTCGCGATGGCGTTCTGGTTCCTGCTCGCCATCGTGCTGATCGCCGTGTTTCTGCTGGTACGCCAGCGACGCGCCACCCGTGCGCTGCTGGTCCGGGTCGAGCGGGCCGAGGCCCTGGCGCGGGACCGGGCCGAGGAGGAGCGGCACCTGGTCGAGGTCCGGCTGCCCGCCCTGGCCGAGTCGCTGGGCCACCGGCCCGTCGAGGTGCCCGGCCCGAAGCACCCGGAGGCCGCCGAGGAGCACGAGCGGGTGCTCGCGCTGTTCACCGACTCCGTGCGGCAGGCGACCGCGCGGGGCGAGCAGTCGGCGCGCGCCACGCTCAAGGCGATGATGCGCGCGGTGCAGAGCCTGGCCAACGAGCAGCAGGTCGCGATCTCGGCCATGCAGGACCGGCACGACGACCCGGACGTGCTCGCCGGCCTGATGCGGATCGACCACATGAACTCCCAGCTGAACCGGCGGGCCCAGGCCACGGCGGTGCTCTGCGGTTCGTGGCCGGGCCAGCAGCGGTCGGCGTCGTCGCTGACCGACGTGGTGCGCGGCGCCACCTCGCGCATCCGGGACTACCTGCGGATCAACGTCCCGGCCGAGTCCGACGTCGCGGTGGTCAGCCGCGCGGTGGAGCCGGTCGTGCTGGCCGTGGCCGAGCTGCTCGACAACGGCGCCCGGCACTCGCCGCCCAGCACCAGCGTGGAGGTCAACTTCCAGCAGGCGCACAACGGCATGGTCGTGATGGTCGACGACGGCGGTGTCGGCATGACCGTCGAGGAGCTGCGCCGCGCGGCCCGGCTGCTGTCCGGTGACGGCGCCAGCGACATCAACCGGCTCGGCGACCCGCCGCAGGTCGGGTTCGCGGTCATCGGCGTGCTGGCCAAGCGCTACGGCTTCCGCGTCTCCGTGGACACGCGCTCGCCCTACGGCGGGGTGCGCGCGGTGGTGTTCCTGCCGACCGAGCTGCTCACCCACGTCAGCCGGCCCACCATGCCGGACAACGCCGTCTCGCTGCCGCCCGAGCAGCGGTCGGCCGCGCCCGCGAACGGCAACGACGACGCGGAGCCCGAGCGCACCCCCGGCGGCCTGCCCCGGCGACGGCGGGTGCGCACCGCCGACCAGGGCGCGCCGCCGCCCCCTGCCGGGACCGCACCGCCCACCCAGCGGATCGCGACCGGGCTGGCCGCCTGGAAGCGCGGTACCGACTCGGGCCGGGCCACCACCCCGCCTGTCGCTGAAGGGAACACCCAGGCATGAACAACTTGGGCTGGATGCTCGACGACGCCCTGAAGATGCCCGAGACGCGCCACGCCGTCCTGCTGTCGGCCGACGGGCTGCTGATGGCGCACTCCGCCGGCATCGACCGGGACGACGCGGAACGGCACGCCGCCGCGATGTCCGCCCTCCAGTCGCTGGCCCGCGCCACGGCCGAGTTCTGCGGGCAGACCAGCGCGGAGTGGCAGCAGACGGTCAGCGAGTTCACCGACGGCTACGTCTTCCTGGCCGCCGCCGGGCCGGGCGCGTACCTGGCCGTGTCGGCGACCGCGGGCGTGGACATGGAGGCGGTCTCCTTCCGGATCCAGGAGCTGGTCCAGCGGCTGGGCAAGGAGCTGACCAGCCCGCCGCGGCAGGACACCGGCAGCCCGGCGTGAGCGGCGACAGGCGCTCGCGGGGGCTCGTGCGGCCGTACGTGGTGACCGGCGGCCGGGCCCACGCCAGTCGCAACACCTTCGACGCGGTCACGGTCGTGATCGCCACCCGGGAACAGGTCGCCGGCCTGTCGCCGGAGAAGAAGCGGCTGATGGAGCTGTGCCGCGGCGGCGCGCTGTCGGTGGCCGAGATCGCCGCGCACCTCTCGCTGCCGATCAGCGTGACCAAGGTGCTGCTGTCCGACCTGGTCGACAGCGGCCACATCGCCACGCACGCCGCGGTCTCGCACGCCGCCCTCCCCGACATGAAGCTGCTGAAGGACGTGCTCGATGGCCTCCGCGCTCGCCTCTGACGGCGTCTACCTGCGCGACACCGTGCGGACGGCGGTGAAACTGCTGGTCGTGGGACCCTTCGCGGTCGGCAAGACCACCTTCGTCGGCACCCTGTCGGAAATCCGCCCGCTGCGCACCGAGGAGACGATGACGCAGGCCGGCGCCCTCGTCGACGACCTCGCCGGGGTGAACGGCAAGAGCACCACCACGGTGGCCCTGGACTTCGGCCGCCTGACGCTCAGCGACGAGCTGGTGCTCTACCTGTTCGGCGCGCCCGGCCAGCAGCGGTTCACCCGGGTCTGGAAGGACATCGCCCACGGCGCGCTCGGCGCGCTCGTGCTCACCGACACCCGCCGCCTGGAACAGTCCTTCGAGGTCATGGGCCTGCTGGAGGAGCTGGACATCCCGTACGCGGTGGCGGTCAACTCCTTCGACGGCGCGCCCGCCTTCCCCGGCGAGGAGCTGCGGGACGCGCTGGACCTGCTCCCCGGAACACCGCTGGTGTTCTGCGACGCCCGCGACGTGACCTCGTCCACGCAGGCGCTCATCACCCTCGTCGAGCACCTGCTCACCCGCAACCAGGAGAACGCGTGACCTCGCAAGCCGCCCCCGGGCAGGCCTGTCCCGCACACCGCGGCCGGATGCCGCTGCACGGCCCCGAGTTCGCCGCCGACCCGGCCGCGACCTACCGGGCGTTGCGGGAGCACGGGCCGGTCGTCCCGGTCGAGCTGGCCCCCGGCGTGCCCGCCAGCCTCGTCGTGGGCTACGCCGCCGCGCTGGACGTCCTGCGCAACCCCACCGCGTTCCCGCGCGACCCGCGGCGGTGGCAGGCGAAGATGCCGCCGGACTGCCCGGTGCTGCCGATGATGATGTACCGGCCGAACTGCCTGTTCACCGACGGCTCCCAGCACGCGCGCCTGCGCGCCGTGGTCACCGACAGCCTCGCCCGGGTCGACCCGAACTCGCTGCGCGGCCAGGTCGAGCAGACCTCGGACCACCTGATCGCGGGGTTCGCCGGCAGGGGCGAGGCCGACCTGCTCGGCGAGTACGCGAAGCTGCTGCCGCTGATGATCTTCAACCACCTCTACGGCTGCCCGCCGCAGCTGGGCGACCGGCTGGTCGTCGCCATGCGCAACATCTTCGACCTGGTGGACCCGGAGCGGGCCAACGCCGAGCTGACGGAGTGCATGCTGGAGCTGGTCGCGCTCAAGCGGCGGCGCCCCGGCCAGGACATGCCCTCGTGGATGATGGCCCACCCGGCCCGGCTGACCGACGAGGAGCTGATCCACCAGCTCGTGCTGCTCATGGGCGCGGGCACCGAGCCCCAGCAGAACCTGATCGCCAACGCCATCCGGCTGCTGCTGGCCGACGACCGGTTCGCGGGCGACCTCTCCGGCGGCAGCCTGCCGGTCGAGGAGGCGCTCGACGAGGTGCTGTGGACCGACCCGCCGATGGCGAACTACTCGGCGAGCTACCCGGTCGAGGACACCGACTTCGCCGGTGTCCGGCTGCCCGCCGCCGAACCGGTGGTGATCAGCTTCGCCGCCGCCAACAACGACCCCGCGCTGGGCGAGCAGCAGCGCTCGGGCAACCGGGCCCACCTGGCCTGGAGCGCGGGCGTCCACTCCTGCCCCGCCCAGCAGCCCGCCCGCCTGATCGCGTCCGTGGCGATGGAGAAGATCCTCGACGCCCTGCCCGACGTGCGCCTGGCCGTCCCCGCCGACGAGCTGGTCTGGCGGCCCGGCCCGTTCCACCGCGCGCTCACCGCGCTCCCCGTGCGTTTCACCCCGGTAGCCGTGCCCGTCCAACCCGACGAGTCACCTGGAGGAACCCGTTGGAACGTACAGCCGTCCCCATCGTCCTCGACCCCTCCGGCCGTGACATCCACGCCGAGTCCGCAGCCGTCGCCGCCCGCGGGCCGGCGACCCTGGTCGAGCTTCCTGGCCAGGTTGTTGCGTGGTCGGTGACCAGCCAGGGCCTCCTGCGCGAGCTGCTCGCCGACCCGAGGGTGTCGAAGGACGCGAGACAGCACTGGTCCGCGTACGGCACCGGGCAGATCTCCGAGGACTGGCCGCTGCACCTGTGGGTGTCGGTGCAGAACATGTTCACCGCGTACGGGAGCGACCACCGCCGCCTCCGCTCGCTGGTGTCCAAGGCGTTCACGGCGCGGCGCGTGGTGGCGATGCGACCCGCCATCGAGCGGATCACCGCCCGGCTGCTGGACGAGCTGGACGCGGCGGAGCAGCCGGTGGACCTGCGGGAGAAGTTCGCCTACCCGATCCCGATCGAGGTGATCTGCCAGCTGTTCGGCGTGCCGGACGACGCGCGGACGAGGTTGCGGGAGGTCGTCGACGGCGTCTTCGACACCACGATCACCGCCGAGGCGGCCCAGGCCAACACGGTGCGGCTGTACGGGATCATGCACGAGCTGGTCGCGGCGAAGCGGGAGAACCCCGGTGACGACCTGACCAGCGGCCTGATCGCGGTGCGCGAGGACGACGGCTCGAAGCTGGAGGAGGCCGAGCTCGTCGACACCCTGATCCTGGTGATCTCGGCGGGCTACGAGACCACCGTGAACCTGCTCGACCAGGCGATCACCGCCCTGCTGACCCACCCGGAGCAGCTCGCGGCGGTCCGCGCGGGCACGAGCGGCTGGCCGGACGTGATCGAGGAGACCCTGCGCTGGCAGGCCCCGGTGGCGAACCTGCCGCTGCGGTACGCCGTGGAGGACGTCGAGATCGGCGACGGGGTCGTCATCCGCCGGGGCGAGGCGATCCTGGCCGCGTACGCGGCGGCGGGCCGGGACAGGTCGGTCCACGGCGAGACGGCCGACGAGTTCGACGTCACCAGGGCCGACAAGGCGCACCTGGCCTTCGGCCACGGCGTCCACTACTGCCTGGGCGCGCCCCTGGCCCGGCTGGAGGCGGAGGTCGCCCTCCCGGCCCTGTTCTCCCGGTTCCCGGGCATGGAGCTGGCCGTGGCGCCGCACGAGCTGGAGCCGGGCCACTCCTTCATCTCCAACGGCCACGCGTCCCTGCCGGTGAAGCTGAAGTAGCCGTCCGCCGCCCCGGCGCCGGCGAGGACCGCCGGCGCCGGGGCTTGCGCCTCAAGCCGCATGAGGTCCCAGAGTGGGGCCATGCACGACAACCAGCTGTACCCGATCGGGGACGTGGCGCGCCGCACCGGGTTGAGCGTGAGCGCCATCAGGTTCTACGCCGACGCCGGGGTCATCGCGCCCACCGGGCTCACCGACGCCGGCCACCGGCTCTACGACGTGGACGCCATCGCGCGGCTGGAGCTGGTCCGCACGCTGCGCGAACTGGGCGCGGGCCTGGACGACATCCGCCGGCTGCTGGCCGACGAGACCAGCCTGCACGACCTGGCCACCACCCACCTCGCGCTCGTCGAGCGCCAACTGCGCCGGCTGCGCGCCCGCCGAGCCGTCCTGCTGACCATCGTGAACCAGCGCACCGCGACCGGGAAGGTGGCCCTCATGCACGACCTCGTCTCCCTGTCCGACGACGACCGCGACCGGCTCCTGGACCGGTTCTGGGACGAGGTCACCGAGGGCCTCACCGTCCACCCGGCGTTCGCGGAGAACCTGCACCGGATGCGGCCCACCCTGCCGGAGGAGCCCACCACCGAGCAGCTCCAGGCCTGGATCGAGCTGGCCGGCCTGGTGCGGGACGAGGAGTTCCGCCGCTCGGTCCGCGACTTCTTCCACAACGCCTTCTCCAACCCCCGGGCGCTCGAGCTGACCGCGCCGCCGATGATGGAGCTGATCGAGCGGCACCGGCTGGTCGAGGTGGAGGCCTGGGAGGCGCAGCGGGCCGGGTTGCCCCCGGACTCGCCGCGGGCGCGGGAGATCGCCGAACGCCTGGTGGCGTCGATCGCCGACCTCACCGCCGGGACCACCGGGCAGCCGCTCGACGAGGAGGGCCTCGCCGAGCTGCGGCGCTCCGTGGCCTCCCCCGACACCACCAGCCCGTCCTACCGGCACGCCGAAAGCGCCGTGTCCGGGTTCACCGACCTGCTGGGCACCTACACGTCGCTGATGGCCACCATCAACGGGACGCCGCAACCGGACCCGCGGGAGGCGGCGGAGAGCGAGCGGTGGGTCGCCGCCGCCCTCACCTCGGCGGAGCCCCGCCGCTGCTCGACGTCCCGTCACGCAGGTTCGACGGGCAGCCACAGCTCGCAGGTCGCGGTGCTGAAGTCGTCCGCGCGCTCCAGGACCGCGACGATCGAGGGCCCCGGCCGCAGGCGCCACGGGTTGGACGGGAACCACTCGGTGGCGGTGGCGGCCCAGGCCGCCTGCAGGGCCTGCGGGTAGGGCCCGGAGGTGCGGAAGACCGCCCACGTGCCGGCCGCCGCCTCGACGGCGTCGAGGTCGTCCGGGGTCGGCGCGTCCCCGGGGACGGCGACGCCGTGCAGGTAGGTCAGCTCGGTGCCCTCCGCGGCGTCGGGGTCGACGTCGTCGCAGACCTGCAGCAGCCCTGCCGGCTCGGCCTGGCCGAGGGCCTTGAGCCGGGCGTGCTCCTCCGGTGGCAGGGAGGCGACGTGCCGCTGGATGTGCGGGTTGACGCCGTGGTGGATGAGCGGGACGCGGGTGGCGTGGCCGACGAGCCGGAACGCGGGTCGGGTGACCAGGCGGGTGTCCATGGGTGTGCTCCCTTCGACGGTCAGGCGGAACCTGACGTGCGGTTGTGCGCGAAGGGGGCCTCCGTCACGGCGGACGTCACCGGGGCTCGCGCCGTGCACGGCCCGGAACGCGCGCCCGAACGCCTCGGTCGAGCCGTAGCCGTGGCGGACCGCGATGCCGAGCAGGTCGTCCTCGCCGCGCACCACGTCGGCGGCGGCGACGGTCATGCGGCGCCGGCGCACGTACTCCGACAGCGGCATGCCCGCCAGCGACGAGAACATCCGGCGCAGGTGGTACTCGGTGGTGCCGAGCGCCCTGGCCAGCCCGTCGACGTCGACCTCCTCGCCGAGGTGCTCCTCGACCAGGTCCACCAGCCGGTTGAGTGCCGAGATCATGAGGCCTCCTTCCGACGTCAACCCTGGCCGACCGCACCCCGGCCGCGCCCGATCGTCGCGGACCGGTCCGATCGGTCGACCTTACGCCGGGGCGGGGGCGACCCGCGGGAGGGAGACGCAGGTCAGGGCGCGGGAGAGCGCCGGGAGGGGGCGCGCGGTCCCGGTCAGGGGCGCAGCAGGTACCCGAGCAGCGCGCGGCGCTCGGCGGCGTTGTGCGGCCCCGGGTCGAACACCGCGTCGAGCAGCGGCAGCACCCGGTCGCGGGCCTCGCGGGTGCGCATGACCCGCTTCCACAGCGCCAGGTCGAGGCGGTAGCGCCACCCCGGGGTGGTCGCCAGCCGGAGGACGTTGGCGACGTTGCGGCGGGCCTTGGCCGGCAGCGCGCCCACGTCCTCGGGCGTGACGAGCAGCGATTCGGGCAGCACGTCGAGGCCGTGCGCGGTCATGGAGCCGAAGTCGGTCGGCCAGGCCGCCGCCCACAGGTAGTCGACCATCCGGCACCAGCCGCGCAGGAACGAGACCTCCAGCTCGGGCCACGGTCCGGTCTCCGCGCCGGCGAGCGCGCCGGCCACCACGTCCAGGGACGCCTTGTGCGCCTTCCACAGGGCGAGGCGCACCGGTTCCGCGTCGGCCGACCCGCTGCCGCGCACCAGCGCGAAGTAGGCGCGCCAGTCGGCCACCGCGGGGACGAGTTCGCCGGGCACGACCCCGCCGGTCGCGTACCGGAACCGGGAAGGCGTCGGCGGGTCGGCGACCGGCAGGGCGGGCACCACCCCGACCTCGGCGGCCGCCAGCCACGGGATGGCGCTGAGCGCGTAGTTGCCGTAGCCCCACGGCGCGTCGGGGTCGATCCGGCCGTCCCGCCGGCCGCCGGGGTGGAGCCTGCCGGTGCGGAACTGCCACTGGAGCTGGAACATCAAGCCCCACAACGGGTTGTCGCGGTTGTCCGCGCCGAACCGGTCCCCGGGGTTGGTGTTGTCGATCATCATCCGGTAGGCGGCCATCCGCTGCTCGAAGCGGAACGGGTCGAACGCCCCCTCCGGGTCTTCGGCCGTCGTCCAGACCTCGTACAGGTCCAGGTCCGCCAACTCCTCGGGGTGGGCCATGACCCGGATTCTCCGCAGGACCCACGGCCGGTGTCCACCAAGAACCGAACGAGTGGCCACATAGTCACCCTTAAGAATTTTTTCTCAGTCGTTCGTGCCCCTTTTTCTGCGGTTCGCATACAGCGAGTAGAGACAACCGCCTTGCGCTTCACCGGAACGTGTTCTAGTAAATTGGGTGCACCAAGGGTGAGGTGGTGGTCACCCACCAGTGAAGGGTTGTCCCGGTGATCGACACAGCCGCCTTCGAGGCCCTGAAGTTCCAAGGCGACCCGCTCGCCGACGCCGTGATCGCCGACCTGGTCGCCACCGGCCGCGTCGGCGCGGTCAACGAGGTGCTGGAGCACTTCCGCGCCAACGACCAACCCGTGCCCGAGCAGCTGCCGGGCTCGGTGCGGCGGTTCCTGGTGGCCACCGACGACCCGCCCGCGTGGGCGGACCCCGAGCGGCTGGCACGGGCCTACGAGTTCTTCGTCGACGACGGCGTGCACGTGGCCTCGGTGCTCACCTTCGGCGCGATGGTCAACTGCTACGCCCAACCCCGCGCCTCCCGGGCCCTCACCCTCACCCACGGCCTCAACCAGCCCCACCGGAGGCTGTCTGAGACCTCGCAGTTCGTGATGAACATGATGGGCCGCGACGCCTTCGGCTCGGGCGGGTCGTTCGTGCCCACCATCCAGAAGACCCGCCTGATCCACGCCGCCGTCCGCCACTTCCTCACCGCCTCCGGCCGCTGGGACGTGGCCGCCGACGGCGTCCCGATCTGCCAGCAGGACATGGTCGGCGCGCTGCTGATCTTCTCCGTCCAGGTGATCGAGGGCATGCGCCGCATCGGCATCTCGATCACCGACACCGAGGCCGCCGACTACTACTACGTGTGGCGCGTGGCCGGGGCCATGCTCGGCATCCCCGTCGAGGCCCTGCCGGAGTCGGTCGAGGACGCGTGCGAGTTGAGCGCGGCGCTGGTCGAGACCTCTTACGGCCCCTCGGACGAGGGCGTGGTGCTCACCCGCCACCTGCTGGACCTGTACGAGAAGCTGTTCCCCGGCAAGGTCTTCGACGGGATCGTGGCCGCGATGGTGCGGCAGGTCGTCAACCCCGAGGTGGCCGACTGGATGCGGGTGCCCGACTCGCGCGGCTGGGGTCGGGTGGTGAACGCGGGCACCCGCCTGATGCGCGCGCTGGAGCGCTCCGAGGACACCAGCGCCCTGGCCACCACCATCCTCGACCGCGCCGGCGCCCTGCTGCTCGGCGGCAGCGTCCGCAACCTCACCAACGGCCAGTCCACCACCCTCAGCATCCCCGCCGACCTCCGCGAGCGGTGGGAGGCCGAGGGGCGCTCACCGGTCCCCGAGGCGAAGCCCGCCGGCACGCCGGGGTGACCCGCGACCCCCGGCCCCCGGGTCAGGCGTCGGTCCGCCCGTCGGTGGGGATGGGGCGCACCTCGGCGTAGAAGGGGACCGGGGCCTCGGTCTCGTCGACGGCGAGGGTCCGGGGCGTCGCGAGCGTTCCGGCGTCGGTCCGCGTCAGGGTGTGGGGCCCCTCTACCGGGGTGGGCTCGTGGGTGCGGAGCTGGACCTTCAGGGTGACGCCGCCGTCCGCGGCGAGGGCTCGTTCGCCGTCCGACCCGACCAGGTCGGGCGGCAGCGGGATGACCGCGGAGGACCGCAGGTGGTTTTGGCAGTTGGCGCACCCTTCCACGTGCCAGCGGCTGAGGACCGCCTCGGTGCCGAGGTGGTGCTGCTCGCCGTCGACCTCGGCCACCGCGGAGATGAGGAAGGAGCCCTTGACCTTCGTGCGGTCGATGCCCCGGACGTGGATCGCCCGGGTCGGGGCGGCGTCCGCGTCGCGGCGGTCGGGCAGGTGCGCCAGTTCGCCGTCGTAGTCGTAGTCGTAGCCGAGCCGGGTGATGTCGACGCAGTCCCGCGAGGTGTACGGGGTCCCGTCGGCCTTCTTCCACGGGTCCAGGGGCGAGGTGTCGGTGAGCCACGCGTTGGGCGCGACGCCGGGGGTCGGCCCCTGGTTGTCCACGGTGTTGGTCCCGGGGTACTCGGGCATGATCTCCAGCCCGGTCGTCGCGCCGTGCTTCTTCTGCCACAGCCAGAACACGAGGTCGACGAAGCAGTGGTGGAAGTAGAAGATCGGGTCGAAGCCGGCCGTGTCGTTCTCCCCCATGTCCCCGTTGGCGCCGCGGATGGTCGAGAAGTTCTGGTGGGGCAGGTCGAACCCGCCGACCGCGAGGTGCATGGAGTTGTGCGGGCTCTCCAGGGGCACGACGGGCGGGTGGGTGTCGTTCCAGGCGGCGGCCGAGGTGGTGTTGGAGAAGACCGTGTAGTTGGGCGCGTACAGGCAGTCGACGTACTGCTGGTGGATGGGGCCCCGCCTTCGCCCCTCGCCCTGGAAACCGCGCGTCAGCCAGGCGACGACGTTCTTGTTCAACAGGCTGACCGCTTCGTCCCGGTACTTGTCGTTGTGCTTCTCGGTCGCCTTCCTGTCCTCATCGGTGCCCACCAGGCCGGAGAGCGGGTAGCGCACGGTCTCGTAACCGACGGGCTTGCTGTAGTTCGCGTCGGGCACCGGGGCGAGGTGGTCGACGATCGCCTGTTGGAACGTGTAGGAGTAGAGGGGGTTCGGGATGGTTCGGCCGTCACTGAAGGTATAGTCCTTCTTGGTGAAGATCTCGGGGACGCCGTGCTCCCGGGTCGCGGCGCCGGTTTCGTCCCAGTAGGGGAGGCGCACGTCCTCGCAGCCCTCGATGCCGCGCAGCGCGTTCTCGAGCTTGAGCAGGTAGAGGCGGTGCCACGTGGGGAACAGGACGTTGCCGTGGTTGCAGTAGCCGCCCCAGTAGGCGCTCGTCCCCCAGCCGGCGCCCCGGAAGGGCTCCCCGTGGAACCCGCCCAGCCTGAAGAACGAGTTCTCATCCGACGGGTCGAGCTCCTGGATTCCCTGCCACGCGAGAACGAGCTGGTCCGTTTCGTCCTCGGACAAATCGGTGACGCTCTTTCTCTTCACGATCCGCGGCGGCGCTCCCGACATCTCACTACCTCCCGGCGGCCTGGGAATTCGACGCTCCCCCCTTTCTAGACCGCGCCGGTCGGCCGATCCACAGGACCGAACCAGCCCTCCCTGACCGAGTGAATTCCCCACCTCGGCGGTGAAATGGCTCCCGTCGCCGGTTCACCGTCGGTGACGGGCGGCGTTCGGGAGGAGCTGCGCCCTTCAGCGGCCCGCGGAGCCGGCGGCCGCCGCCCTGATCAGGTGGACCGCCTCGTCGACCCCGCCGTCCCAGGGGGCGCCGTGGCCCGGGATCAGCAGTCCCGCCCGGAGGTGGGCCAGGCGGTCGAGGGAGGCGAGGGCCTGCTCCGGCTCGTCGGTGAACGGCGCCGGCTGGGGACCGCGCCGCCCGGTCAGGACGTGGCGGGTGGTGAGGGCGTCGCCCGCGAAGACGGCGTCGGCGACGGGCACGTGGACGGCGACGCTGCCGGGCGAGTGGCCGGGCATCCCGATGACGCGCGGCGCGCCCGGCAGGTCGAGGACGTCGCCGTCCGCCACCTCCACGACCTCCGTGAGGTAGGTGGTGCGCAGGCCGCCCTTGCGCGCCGCGTACCCGAGGAAGCGGGCCGCCGCGCCGAGCTTCACGGGCCCCGGGGCGGGTTTGGTCTTCACCTCGCCGCGCGACCGGGCGGCGTCGGCGGCGTGGACGTGCACCGGGACGCCGTGGTCGCGGCGGAGGCGTTCGGCGAAGCCGAGGTGGTCGGTGTCGCCGTGGGTGAGGACGACGCCGCGGATGTCGTCGACGGAGCGGCCCAGCGCGGCCAGTTCGGCGGTCAGCTCGCGCCAGTGGCCGGGGAGCCCGGCGTCGATGACGGTGATGCCCTCGTCGGTCACGACCAGGTGGACCGCGACGATGTCGTTGCCCACGCGGTGCAGGTGGTTGCCGAGCTTCACGGTTGCGCCTTCCCTTCGAGGAGGCCGGTGTTGATGGCTACGGTACATAGCCATCATGGCTATGGTCCATAGCTATGATGAAGGCGACACCACCGGTCGGAGGAGGACGGATGCCCACACCCGAACGGACCTCGCTCGCGGACATCGTCGGAGCGGCCTGGGACATCGTGGAGGAGGAAGGGCTCGCGAACCTGACCATGCAGGCGGTCGCCGTGCGCGTCGGCGTGCGGGCGCCGTCGCTCTACAAGCGGGTGCGCAGCCGCGACGACCTCGTCCGGCTGGTCACCGAGGCCACCGCCCGCGACCTGGGCGAGCAGCTCGACGCGGTGGCGCCCAGCGGCGACGCCCGCGCGGACCTGGGCCGGCTGTGCCGGGCGTTCCGGGCGTTCGCGCACGCCCACCCGGCCCGCTACCACCTGGTCTTCGCCGCCGTCCCGCCGGCGAGCAGGCCGGACGTCGGCTCGTTCGCCGCGGCGGCGGCGCCCGTCCTGCGGGTCGCCTCGGACCTGGCCGGGCCCGACGAGGCGCTGGAGGCGGCGCGGACGATCACGGCCTGGGCGCACGGCTTCGTCAGCATGGAGCTGGCGGAGGCGTTCAACCTGGGCGGGGACGTCGAGCGCGCCTTCGAGTACGGGATCGCCCGGCTCGCCGACTCGCTCGCGAAGGCGTGAACCCGGACGCCCGAACCGGCGGCGCGCGATTGACGAGTCCACTGTGGACAGGGCGATCCCATGCCACAGGGAACTCGCCGTTGGCAAGGCCGCCGAACTGTGACGGCGGACGCGCCCGGACGGCGGTAGGCGCGCCGGCGCCCGCTCGACAGACTCGAGAGGTCCAGACCAATCTTGTAGTGGAGGCACCGTGCGGAGTTCCACCAACCGCGATCGCACCTTCCGGGCCCTCGCCGTCGTGGCCGCCGCCGTCGGCGCGCTCACCGCCGCGGCGGTCCCGGCGTCCGCGAACACCGGCGGCACCGACGGGTTACGGGCGAGCGCCGGCTGCGTCACCACGGACATCCACCTCGACCCGGCGGCCAGGGAGGTCGGCTGGACGGTCGACTGCGCCGACCGCCGGTACGTGTTCGCGGACATCACCGTGTTCGCCGGTGGCGTGGCGCACAGCAACCCGCAGGAGGCGAGGTGGGTCAACGCCGGCGACACCTGGCAGGACCTCAACGTCTACCCGCAGACCACCCCGGCCATCGACCACCTCTGCGTCCACCTGGTCAGCTACGTGGACCCGGACAACCCCTTCGAGCAGCCGCAGGTCATCGGGCACTCCTGCGTGTGACCGGGTGACCCCCGTGACCGCGTGACCGCGTGACCGGCCCGCCCCGGTGGACGCACCGGGGCGGGACCGCGGGCGCATCCCGCCCCGTCAGGCGGGCACCGCCGTGCCGTCGCCGTCCAGCAGGGCCGCGCCCAGCGAGGTGAGCGTGTGCAGCACGGCGTGGCGGTTGCGCCGCGTGGTGATCAGCCCCGCCTGCCTGAGCACCGACGCGTGCTGGCTCGCGCCGGCCGACGAGATGCCCAACCGCTCGGCCAGCTCACCGGTGGTGCAGCTCTCGGCCAGGGCCTGCAGCGCCGCCGCCCGGGTCTGCCCCATCAACGCGCCCAGCGCGTTGTTCCCGCCGCCGCCCACCCGCCACAGGTGCGCGGCCTGCTCCACGTCCGGCGTGGCGGCGAAGACCAGCACCGGCCGGTCCGCGCCCACCGGGTCGAGCAGCACGGCGCACCGCCCGGTCAGGAACAGCGACGGGACCAGCACCAGCCCCCTGCCGTCGAGGTGCACGTCCCGCTCCGGTCCGCCCGGGACCTCCAGCACCGGCGCCGTCCAGTCGGCCTTCGGGTGCAGCGTGCTCAACAGCAGCTCGACGCCCCGGTTCATCGCGACGCGGCTGCGCCCCTCCCGCTCGGCGCGCAGGTGGCGGAGGATGTTCGGCCAGTACGGCAGCACCCCCACCCGGCACAGGTCGAGCACCGCCGGGGCGACCCGCTGCCGCGCCGACCCCTCCCCCGGTCCCCCGCCGCCGAAGAGGACGCCGCGCTCCAGCGGCCCGCGCAGGTCCTCCAGGCCGGCCGCGGCGGCGACCGGCGCCGCCGCCCGTCTGCCCGGTGCCCGTCTGCCCAGGTCCCGGCGCACCCGTCGCACCCAACCCCGAAAAGGCGCATTTCCCCCTTCGTGCAGCACCCGCGACGCGAAGAACGCTTCCGCCACCGGCCCCACGGTGGTCGTCAAGCGCAATTTGGTCAAATCCTCGACCGTGAAATGGATCCTCTGCAAAGCAGCCCCCCTGGCTCCAACTCCTCCTGCACCGGCCGGGTTCGCCCGAAAGCGTGCGACAGAACACGCGTGAACCCGATCCGAAGGGGGACGCCGCACTCGGCGATACAGCACGCGGAAGGACCAGGGGCGGAAATACCCCCGCCCACCCACCCGTTCCACGGGAATCCTTCGCAAGACTGGCGACACATCCGGCAGCGCGTCCCCCGAACGGCTTCGACCGGCCGCCACCAATTTAGCACTTCCGGTAGCACGGCGCCAATATCACCCGAATACGGGCCGGCTCGGGAATGGCGAACCGCGACGCGCGGCGGGGAAAAAGACCGCGTTCGAACCCCACCGGTCGGATCGTGGACCACCGGTGGCGCGGAACGGGTCCGGGCGGGGTGTCGACGGCGCGCCCGCCGCCGGCCTCAGCTGTCCCGGCGCACCAGGCTCACCACCCCCGCCACCAGGAACACCACCACCCACGCGGCCAGCACGACCGCCGCCACGCCCGGCGCCAACGCCGTGTCCGGCGAGGCCGGGGCGCGCAGCAGGCTGAGGCTCACCTCGTGGGGGAGGAAGCGGACCACCTCCGGGTACCCGCCCCGGAGCGCGGGCGACACGGCCACGGGCAGCGCGAACAGCACGGCCAGTGGTGTGGCGACCCCCTTCGCGACGAAGCCGGAGCCGAAGCCGATCAGGCCCAGCGCCGCGTAGACGGCGATCCGGAGGAGCAGCTCGCCGGTGGCGGCGCCGGCGCCGGCGTGGCGGGCGAGGTGCCCTGGGACGAGCGCCACCACCGCCGCGACGAGCACGGCGGCCGTCGTCACCACGAGCTTGGCCGCGAACAGCTCCCCGCGCCGGGGCGTGGCCGCCAGCGTCACCCGGAGCTGGCCGTTCCGGTACTCGCTCCCCGAGGCGAACACCGGGATGACCAGGAACAGGTACACCGGTGCGAGCAGGAGGGTGCCGAACCGCTCGATCGGCACGCCACCGCCGTCCGCGCCGGCGATCCGCAGCGCGTCCGCGGCGACGACGACGCCGAGCGCGGTGTTCACCACGACGACGCCGGCCAGCGCCGCCCACACGACGGGCAGCGTGCGGAGCTTCGTCAGCTCGGCCCGCACGCCGTCCCGCAGCCCGACCTGCCCGGTCCGCGCGCGCACCTCGGTCCGCGTCATCGCGCGTCCCTCCGGCCGATCGCCAGCGCGGCCACCGCGACGGCCGCCACCGCCCACCCCGCGAGGACCGCGAGGCCGTGCCCCGGACCCGCGGCGAGGGCGTCGGCGCCGGGGTCGAGCAGGAGGTTCCTGGCCGCGCCCATCGGGAGCAGCGCGTCCACGTCCGGCGCGAACACCTGGCTCATGGTGACCAGCACCAGCGCGATCGTCACCACCACCCCGACCAGGGTGCTGCGCGCGAGCAGCGTGACCGCCAGCGTGGTGAGGGAGAACAGCACGGCGAACGCGATGAAGCGCAGGTGGACGCCCAGCGCCTCGGCGCCGAACAGCAGACCGGGGTTCCAGTCCTTCACCGCCAGGTACAGGAAGAACGTGGACAGCGCGACCAGGACCACGGCCAGCGCCAGCGCGTACAGCGCGACCACGACGGCCTTGCCCGCCACCAGGACGCCCCGGCGGGGCACCGAGAGCAGGCTCAGGCCGAGCTGGCCGTTGCGGAACTCCTGGCCGCCGATGACCGCCGCGACCAGGGGCAGGAACAGCCCGCTCTGCAGGCAGAACCCGGCCATCAGGCCGAGGATCGCCTGCTCGGCGGGCTCCGGCTCGCCGCGGAAGACCTCGATGACGCCGTCGGGGGTGATGCGGGCGACGGCGTCGGACACCAGGCCCAGCGGCTGCGCGAGGGCGAGCGACTGGAGGGCGAGCACGACGGCGGTGACGGCCCACACCCTGGGCGAGGTGAGCAGCTTGGTCAGCTCCGAGCGCAGGACCGGCGACACCGCGCTCACCAGCCCCGCCCGACCTGGCGCCCGGTGCGGGCGAAGAACGCGTCCTCCAGGGAGGCGTGGCCGGCCACCACCTCGTCCAGCGCGCCCCGGACGACCACCCGCCCCTGGTCGATGATCACGACGTCGTCCGCGGTGTCGGCGGTCTCGCCCATGAGGTGGCTGGACAGCAGCACCGTGCGACCGGTCGCCGCGTAGTCGCGCAGCAGGGTGCGCACCGACCGGATGCCCTCCGGGTCGAGGCCGTTGACCGGCTCGTCCAGGACGAGGACGTCCGGTTCGGCGAGCAGCGCGGCGGCGAGGCCCAGCCGCTGCTTCATGCCGAGCGAGTACCTGCCCACCCGCACCTTCGCCGCGTCGGTGAGGCCGACGACGTCGAGCACCTCGGCGATCCGCCGGCGGGGCACCCGGTTGCTCTGGGCGATCCACCTCAGGTGGTCCGCCGCCCGGCGCTCGGGCACCGGCCCCGCGCCGTCGATGAGCGCGCCCACCGTGCGCAGCGGCTCGCGCAGGTCGACGTAGCGCCTGCCGCCGATCAGCGCGGTCCCCGAGGTGGCGCGGTCGAGGCCCAGCAGGATGCGCAGCGTGCTGGACTTGCCCGCGCCGTTCGGGCCGAGGAAGGCGGTCACCCGGCCCGGTTCGGCCGTGAAGGTCACCCCGCGCACGGCCTCCTTGGCGCCGAAGCGCTTGGTCAGCCCCGACACCTCGATCACGGCGCACCTGCCATCAGGTCGTCCACGGCACGAGTCTGCTGCGCCGGCGACCGGGCCCGCGTCCCCCGGATGTGGACACCTCAGCGCGGCTCGCGCAGCAGACCCGCCTCGTGCGCGAGGACCGCGAGCTGGGTGCGGTCGTTGACGTCGAGCTTGGCGAACAGCCGCTTGAGGTAGGTGCGCACGGTCTCGTGGCTCAGGTGCAGCTCGCCGGCGATGCGCACGTTGGAGAACCCCTTCGCGACCAGCCGGATCACCTGGAGCTCCCGCTCGCTGAGCACCCGGTCGGCGAACGCGTGGCGGTCCGGCGCCGGGGCGTCCTCGGCGAACCGCCGCACGAGCCGGGCGGTGACCTCGGGCGCCAGCGCCGCGTGCCCGGCGTGCACCGCGCGCACCGCCCGCAGCACCTCGTCCGTCGAGGCGTTCTTCAGCAGGAAGCCCGACGCGCCCAGCCGCAGCGCCTCGGTCACGTACTCGTCGAGGTCGAACGTGGTCAGCACGACCACCCGGGTCGGGAGGTCGCCCGCCAGCACCTCCCGCGCGACCTCCAGCCCGCTGCCGCCGGGCATCTGCACGTCGACCAGGGCCACGTCCGGCCGCAGCGCCCGGATCAGGCGCGTCGCCTCCCGCCCCTCGCCGGCCTCCCCGACCAGGGAGAAGCCCTCGACGCGGGCGAACAGCTTCGCGTAGGCGCGGCGGAAGCCCGGGTCGTCGTCTGCCAGGAACACGCCGATCGGGCGGGCGGTGCTCACGGGGCGCCCCCCACCGGGAGCCGCGCCTCCACCTCGAACCCGCCGCCATCCCGGTTGCGCCACACGACGTCCCCGCCGACCGAGGCCGCCCGCTCGCGCATCCCGCGCAGGCCGGACCCCGGCGCGACGCCCTCCGCGAGCCCCGGGCCGTCGTCGTGCACGCGGGTGACCACCGCGCCGCCCTCCACGCGGACGTCCACCGCGCACGACGCCCCCGGCGCGTGCCGCACGACGTTGCTCAGCGCCTCCTGCGTGATCCGGAAGGCCGCCGCGCTCACCGGCTGCCCGACCGGCCCCGCCACGTCGAGCCGCGCCTCCACGCGGACGCCGGCGGCGCGCACCGCCGCGATCAGCTCGGCCAGCCGGGACAGCTGGGGCGCGGGTCCGCCCTCGTCCGGCTCCCGCCCCCCGCCATCCGGCGCCCATCCGCCGCCGTCCGGCGCCCGCCCCTCGCCGTCCGGCACCCATCCGCCGCCGTCCGGCGCCCGCCCCTCGCCGTCCGGCACCCGCAACGACCGGACCAGCGCCTGGACCTCGGTCAGGGCCGACCGCGCGTGCCGCTCGACGTCGGCCAGGGACCGGCGCAGCTCGTCCTCCCCGGCGTCGGGGAGCGCACGGCTCACCCCGGCCTCGGCGCCGATCACGGCCAGGGCGTGCCCCACCACGTCGTGCACCTCGCGCGCGACCGCCAGTTGCGTGCGGGTCTCGCGTTCCGCGCCCCGGGCGCGCTCGGCTTCGCGCGCCGCCTCCAACCGCCGCCCCTCGGACGTGCCGAGCAGCCAGGCGACGCCCAGCGCGGCCACCGCGAGCACCGCCCGCTGCCCCTGCCCGACCTGCTGGGGCACGGCCGTCACCAGCGCGAGCACCGTGCCCCCGCCCATCAGCAGGAGCGTGAGGACCCGGGTCCGCGCGGCCCGCTCGACCGCGAGGGCGTGCAGGCACCACGCGGTCGCCAGCATCGGGTCGGCGCCCACCCCGACCAGCGCGCCGCCGAAGGTGGCCGCCGCGGCCGCCGCGGTGGCGATCCCCGGCGACCGCCACCGGCCGACCACCGCGACGAGGAGGACGCCGGCGAGGGCCGCGCCGACCCACGCGCGGGGGCCGGGCGCGCCCGCCACCAGGCCCGGCGCCCAGAACACGCCGACCACCGCCGCCCCGGCGGCGGCGTCGACCACCCGCGGCAGGTGGTCCCGCGAGCGCCGGCGGCGGTCCGGCGCCGACTGGGTCGTCACGTGTCCATTTGAGCACGCTCGGTCATCGCCCGTCATCGAGGCGCGACCACCTCGTCCGCCCGGTCGTGCAGCAGCTGGTGCTGCGCCAGTTCCCGGTAGAGCGGCGAGCGCTCCAGCAGTTCCGGGTGCGTGCCCCTGGCCACCACCCGGCCGGCGTCGAGCACCACGATGTCGTCCGCCGCCGCGACGGTCGAGAGCCGGTGCGCGATGACCACGACGGTCCGCTCGCCGCCCGCCGAGCCGACCAGCTCCTGGACCAGGCGCTCGTTGCGGCCGTCGAGGTTCGAGGTCACCTCGTCCAGCAGCAGGACCGGTGACCGGGCGATGAGGGCGCGGGCGATGGCGAGGCGCTGGCGCTCGCCGCCGCTGAGCCGGGACCCGACCTCGCCGACCGGCTGGCGCAGGTACCGGCGGCCGGAGTCGACGTCCGGCACGAGGTTGACCTCGACCAGCGCGGCCGCGCACTCGTCCTCCGTCGCCGACGGCGCGGCCAGGACCAGGTTGTCCAGCACGGTCCCGGACAGGGCCGGCGCGTCCTGCTCCACGTAGGCGATCCGCGACCGGAGGTCGTCGCGGGACAGGCCCGCCACGTCCCGACCGCGGTACAGCAGCCGGCCGCCGGTCGGCTCGTAGAACCGCTCCAGCAGCGAGAACAGGGTCGTCTTGCCCGCGCCGGACGGACCGACGACGGCCGTGGTCACGCCGGCGCGGATGTCCAGGGACACGCCCTTCAACGCCTGCCCGCCGGACTCGTGCGCGTAGGTGAACCAGACGTCCTCGAAGCGGAACAGCACGCCGTCGTCCCGGGTGGCCGCGCCGCCCGCGCCCGGCCGCTCGACGTCCCGCTCGGGCCGCAGCGCCCGGAGCTCGGAGATCCGGGACAGGGCGCCGAACGCCTCGCCGAGCAGCGAGACGATGGCGCCGAACAGGCTGATCGGCGCCGCCATGAGCAGCAGGTACATGAGGAACGCGCTCAACTCGCCGACGGTCATCGCGCCGGCCGCGACCCGCAGCGCGCCCACGCCGACGACCGCGATCAGCAGGACCTGCACGGCGACGCCGGTGAACGTCTGGATCACCGCCCGCAGCCGGGCGACGGTCAGCCCCTCGTGGAGGGCGCGGGCGGCCTTGGCGACCGTCGCGTCCGCCTCGCGCCGGCCGGCCCTGGTCGCCCTGATCGTCCTGATCGCGCCCAGCCCCCGCGAGAGCGAGTCGGACAGCTCGCCCAGGGCCGTCTGGAGCCGCAGGCCCGACGGGCGGGTCCGCTTGCCGATGAGGAACACCGCGACGAAGACCAGGGCGACCACCACGACCGCCAGGCCGAACAGCACCGGGTCGATGAAGGCCATCATCACGACCGACACCAGCACGGTCACGGCGCTGCCCGCGAGTTCCACCAGCCCGGAGTTCAGGATCGCCCTGGTC
>NZ_JBHWIE010000068.1:0-30275 GCF_042732085.1 Actinosynnema sp. NPDC059797 | reverse complement strand
CCACCCGCTACGACAAGCTCGCCGTCCGCTACCAGGCCACCATCGACATCGCCGCCATCAACATCTGGCTACGCCACATCTGAAACACGACCTAGTCCTTCCCGCGCGCCAGCCCCGACGGCCACCAGATGCGCCGTCCCACGTCCACCGCCAGGGCCGGCACCAGCAGCGACCTCACCACGAAGGTGTCCAGCAGGACGCCGAAGGCGACGATGAACGCGAGCTGCGCCAGGAACAGGATCGGCAGCACCGCCAGCGCCGAGAACGTCGCCGCGAGCACCACGCCCGCCGAGGTGATCACGCCGCCGGTCACGGTCAGGCCGCGCAGCACGCCCTGGCGCGTGCCCAGTTCCGCCGCCTCCTCGCGCACGCGCGTCATGAGGAAGATGTTGTAGTCGATGCCCAGCGCGACCAGGAACACGAACCCGAACAGCGGCACGACGGGGTCCGCGCCGGGGAAGTCGAGCAGGCCGTTGAACACCAGCGCGGACACGCCCATGGTGGCCCCGAACGACAGCACCACCGTGGCGATCAGCAGCAGCGGCGCCAGCAGGGACCGCAGCAGCAGCGCCAGCACCAGGAAGATCACCACCAGCACGATCGGGATGATCACCAGCCGGTCGCGCTCGGAGGTGTCGCGCGTGTCGAGCTGGGTGGCGGTGGGCCCGCCGACCTTCGCGTCGGCGCCCGGCACCTCCCGCACGGCGTCGCGCAGCCGCTCGACGGTGGCCAGCGCCGCCTCGGAGTCGGCCGGGTCGGTCAGCACGGCGTCGATCCGGACCAGGCCCCGCGCCTCGCCGGCGGGCCGCACCGCCGAGACGCCCTCGACGCCGTCGGCGGCCTCGGTGACCTCCCGCGCCCGGTCCGCGTTCGCCAGCACGATCGCGGGCGAGCCGCTGCCGCCGGGGAAGTGCCGCGACAGCACCTCCTGCCCGGCCACGGAGTCGACGTCGGCGAGGAAGACGTCGGACTGGGCCGTGCCGGACGCCTTGAGCTGCGGCACGAAGGCCACGCCGACCAGCAGCACCAGGGTGGTGACCACCCACGTGGCGCGCGGCCGGGCGGCGACCAGGCGGGCCACCCGCGCCCACGGGCCGCTCGCCTCGGGGTGCGGCGAGCCGAGCTTCGGGCGCAGCGGCCAGAACGCGGCCCGGCCGAGCAGCGCCAGCGCGGCCGGCAGGAAGGTCACCGACGCCAGGAACGCCGCGCCGATGCCGATCGCGGCCACCGGCCCGAGGCCCTTGTTGGAGTTGAGGTCGCTGAACAGCAGGCACAGCACGCCGAGGACGACCGTGCCCGCCGACGCCGCGATGGGCTCGATGGTGGCGCGCCAGGCCACCCGGACGGCCCGGTAGCGGTCCTCGGTGTCGCGCAACTCCTCGCGGAACCGGGAGACCAGCAGCAGGGCGTAGTCGGTGGCCGCGCCGAAGACGAGGATGAACAGGATGCCCTGGCTCTGGCCGTTGAGGTCGATCACGCCGCCGTCGGCCAGCAGGTACACCGCCAGGCTCGCCAGCCCCAGCGCGAACACGCCGGACAGCAGCACCACGAAGGGCAGCAGCGGGCTGCGGTAGACCAGCACCAGGATCACCGCCACGACCGCGCCCGCCACGAGCAGCAGCAGGCCGTCGATGCCGCCGAACGCCTCCTTCAGGTCCGCGACCTGCGCGGCGGGCCCGGCGACCAGCACGGTCAGCCCGTCGGGCGGCGAGGCCAGCAGCGACCGGATCTCCTCGACCGCGCCCGCCGGGTCCTCCGGGTCGACCGCGACGACCACCTGGGCCGCCTGGTCGTCCCGCTCGGACGGGATGACCGGGGACGCCCGGCCCGGCCACTCCCGGCCGCCGAGCCACTCGCGGTCGGCCGGGGTGAGGCCGGAGGTCCGCTCGGCGACCACGACCGCGGGCGGGCCCTGCCCGTCGTCGAAGGCCCGGACCCGCTCGGCCACCTCGGTGGCCTCGGCCGAGGAGGGCAGGAACGCGGTGTTGTCGTTGACCGAGACCTCTCCGAGCTTGCCGGCGAAGGGCCCGGAGAAGCCGCCGAGGGCCAGCCAGGCGACCGCCACGAGGGCGGGGAGCAGCCAGCGGGTGCGGGAACGGGTGGCGTGCACGGGAGAATGTCCTCCGGACCAACTTAGTTCGACGATCGGATGGTTCGATCATCGAAATGTTAAGGGGAGGGCGCATGGTCGACAACTCGACCTTGGTCAGGTTGCTGCGGCAGCTCACGGTCGAGAGCGACCGGTTCGCGGAGCTGTTCGGCGAGCGGCAGCGGATGCACCGCACCGACCTCAACGCGCTGGCGCTGATCATGGACGCGCGGTGGACCGGCGAGCCGATGTCGCCGAGCAGGCTGGCCGAGGCGATGCACCTGAGCGCCTCCGCGACCACCTCCGTGCTGGACCGGCTGGAGGCGTCCGGGCACGTCGAACGCACCCGCAGCACCCACGACCGGCGTAAGGTCGAATTGCGGGTGCACGACAAGGCGCTGGAACTGGGGCGCGCCTTCTTCACCCCGCTCAACGAGGCGCTGACCGAGGCGTGGGAGGGCTTCAGCGACGCGGAGAAGGAGGTCGTCGCGCGCTTCCTCGCGGCCAGCGTCGAGGCGACCGCATCCGTGCGGACCGGCCTGGTGGAGTGACCCGTCTCTCACCCGCCCACAATTCACCCGCTGTGGAAAAAGTGAGTACGCTCGAACCAGTGAAGATCCTCTTTTCGAGCATCGGCTCGCACGGGCACACCTACCCGCTGATCCCGCTGGCGGTCGCCGCCCGCCGACAGGGCCACGAAGTCGTCTACGTCACCTCGGAGCCGTTCGCGAACGCCTTAAAGGCGCACGACGTCGAGCACGTCACCGGGGGCCTCGACATCGGCGCGGCGTTCGCCTCCCTCAGCGCGGCCGGGCCCGGCAACGACCGACCGCACGACATCGACCCGAAGCTGATCGCCAAGATGTTCGGCTACGTCCTCCCGCGCGCCTTCGCGACCGACCTCGCACCGGTCATCGCCGAGCGGCGGCCGGACCTCGTGGTGCACGAGCTGGCCAACGTCGGCGCGGGGCTGGCCGCGCAGGTGGCCGGCGTGCCCGCCCTGTGCCACGGCTTCGGCCGCATGTGGTCGGGCGACGAGTTCACCGACGCCGCCGACTTCATGCACCAGGCGGCCGAGGAAATCGGCGGGCGGGTGCCCGAGCAGAACCCCATGCTGCTGGACAACCCGTACCTCGACATCTGCCCGCCGTCGGTGCAGGCGCCGGAGTTCCTGGGCACCGCGAACCGGATCGAGCTGCGGCCGGTGCCCTTCGCCGAGCCCGGCGAGCTGCCCGCGTGGGTGACCGAGCACCGCGAGCCGCTGGTCTACCTGACGCTGGGCACCGCGTTCGGCGACGCCGGGGTGCTGCGCGCCGCGATCACGGGCCTGGCCGCGCTGGGCACGCGGGTGCTGGTCGCCGCCGGGCCCACCGTGTCGACCGACGCGCTCGGCGAGGTGCCCGACAACGTCGTCGTGCTGCCCTGGGTGCCGCAGGCCGACCTGCTGCCGCACGTGGACCTCGTGGTGCACCACGGCGGCAGCGGCACCACCATGGGCTCCTTCGGCGCGGGCGTGCCGCAGCTGGTCCTGCCGCAGGGCGCCGACCAGTTCAGCAACGCGGCGGCGGTGACCGCGGCGGGGCTGGGCGACCAGCTGCTGGGCGAGCAGGTCACCGCCGAGGCGGTGGCCGACGTGGCCCGGCGCCTGCTGGCCGACGAGGCCGTGCGCGACGCCGCCGGGGCGATCGCCGCCGAGGTGGCCGCCATGCCGTCGCCGGACGAGGTGGCGGCCACGCTGCCCCGCTACGCCTGATACGGCGCGAGGGGGGTCAACCCGACGTCACGAGCCGGTCCGCGACCGGCAGCACGGCGGCGAGCCGGAACCCGCCGCCGTGCAGCTCCCCCGCCGTGAGGTCGCCGCCGAGCACCGCCAGCCGCTGCCGCAGCCCGGACAGCCCGTGCCCGGTGGACAGGCCACGCGGGGGCTCCCCCTCGCCCCCGTCGTCGACCACCTCGACCTCCACCCGGTCCCCCGACCAGGTCAGCCGGACCTCGACACGCGCACCCGCCCCGGCGTGCTTGGTGACGTTGGTCAGCCCCTCCTGCACCACGCGGTACACCGCGAGGTCCACACCCGGTTCGAGGGCCCGCGGCTCGCCCTCCACCCGCAGCTCCACGTCGATGCCGACGGCGCGGACCGGGCCGAGCAGGCGCGGCAGGTCGGCCACCCCGGACCCCGGCGGCTCCGGCTCGTCCGGGCCGTCGGTGCGCAGCACGCCCAGCATCCGGCGCAGCTCGCCCATCGCCTGCTCCCCCACCTGGCCGATGGTGTCGAACACCCGCTCGGCCCGCGCCGGGTCGCGGTGCAGCGCGCGGCGACCGCCCGCCGCCTGGAGCACCATCACGGTCACCGCGTGCGACACGACGTCGTGCAGCTCCCGGGCGATGCGCGCCCGCTCCTCCACCACCGCCTGCCGCGCCTCCAGCTCCCGGCGCGCCTCCAGGTCCTTCGCGTGCTCCCGGCTGGTCCTCACCCACCGGCCGGCCACCCACGCGGACAGCGGCAGGGCCGTCAGGTACACCGCCGCGGCGACCTCCACCACGAAGTCTTCGACGTTCTCCACGTGAACGCTGTCGAACGCGACCCGGCCGGCGCACGCCAACCCACCCGCCAGCGCGGCGACCGCCACCTCCTTCCGGCAGCTCACCGCGACGGAGAACAGCGCGAGGTACACCACGAGCGCGGGCTGGATGTCGATCCCGGCCAGCGGCTCCACCAGCACGGCCAGTGCCAGCACGACGACGAACACCGCCGCCGGGTGCCGTCGCCGCACCAGCAGGGCCGCGAAGACCACTACCAGGTACCCCACCGCGGTCCAGAACTCCGGGTCGTCCGCCCGTAGCGGCACGGAGGAGTACAAGGCCAGGTCCATCGCGCAGGCGACCGCGGCGAGCGCGGCGTCCGCGACGACGGACCTGGCACGGCCGGCCGTCATCCTCCGCAGCGCGTGCACCCCGGCACACCGTGCTCGCAGACCCCGGGGACCGGGATGCCGGGAGGCTGCGCCGGCTGCCGGTCGGGCGTCGCCGGGTCTGGTTCCACCGACCGGCTGGAGCCGTCCTTCCCGGACCGGTCACCCCTCGAACTGCTGTCCGGCGCGGCGAAGCGTGCTTCCGACATCATTGCCCCCTTGGTTCGTCCGTTCGGGCCAGGAACGAGGAAAGCAGCCCTTGACGGACCAATCGTCCAACCTGCGGTGGACATTTGGGGATCCCCGCGCAGGATTACCACTATCCAGTGACAACCCGATCGGGTGAGGCCGCGAGGTCGGCGAAGTCGAGCACCCGGTCCGCCACGGCCTCCAGCAGCGGCCCGTCGTGGGAGACGGCCAGCACGCCGATGCCCCGGGCGCGGACCTCCGCCAGCAGCAGCCGCCACACCCCGGCCTGGCTGATCGCGTCCAGGCTCGCGCTGATCTCGTCGGCGACCACGAACCGCGGCCGGGCCAGCAGCGCCCGCGCCAGGTTGACCCGCTGCGCCTCGCCGCCGCTGATCTCGTGCGGGAACCGGTCCAGCAGCTCCGGCGGCACCAGGGCCGGGTCGACCGCCTCCGCGCCCGCCTCGGCGAGCACCGCGCCCACCTTCCACAGCGGGTCCATGGCCAGGTGGGCGTGCTGGTGCACCACCTGCACCGGGTTCGGCCGCCCGGCGCGGCGGTCGGGCCGCGGCGGCGCGCCGTCGACCTCGACCCGGCCCCGTTGCGGCGCGACGAGCCCGGCCAGCACCCTGCCCAGGGTGCTCTTGCCCGCGCCGCTGGGCCCGTGCAGCCCGACGACCTCTCCCGGCGCGACGGTCAACGACGCGCCGCGCACCACCCACGGCTGCCGCCTGCCGTAGCGGAACCAGACGTCTTCGGCGAGCAGGGTCACGGGTCCTCCGGCAGGTGGAAGCCGTTGGCGGGCAGGGCCCGCCACAGCGCGCGGGTGTACGGGTGGGACAGCGCCGCGCCGTCGTCGCGGAAGTCCTCCGGGCGCGCCTCGTCCACGGTGCGGCCGTCCCGGCAGATCACCACCCGGTCGGCGACCTCCAGGGCCGCGGTCAGGTCGTGGGTGATCAGCACGACGGCCCGGTCCTCGTCGGCGATGCGGCGCAGCTCGGCCAGCACCGCCCGCACCGCCTCGGGCGGCAGGCCCGGCGTCGGCTCGTCCGCGAGCACCAGCGCGGGGCTCGCCATCATCGCCATGGCGGTCAGCACGCGCCGGACCATGCCGCCGGACAGCTCGTGCGGGTGCCGGCGCGCCACCTCCGGACCCAGCCCCCGGTCCGCCAGCGCCACCGCCGCGGCCGGCTTCGGGTCGGGCCTGCGGGCCAGCGCCGCCGAGCGCCGCACCTGCCGCCCGACCGGCGTCACCGGGTCCAGGAACGTCACCGCCTGCGGCAGCAGCGCGATGCCGTGCCCGGCCCGCGCGCGGCGGGCCGCCGGGTCCAGCTCGACGCCGTCGAGGCGGACCGCGCCGCTCTCCTCGGCGTTGGGCGGCAGCATGCCGAGCACGGCGTGCGCGAGCAGGCTCTTGCCCGCGCCGCTCGCCCCGACCAGGGCGACCAGCTCGCCGCGGTCGGCGGTCAGGTCCATCCCGGACAGCGCGACCACCGTGCGGCGGCGCAGCCCCCGCTCGTACTGGTGGAACGACACGGCCAGCGAGGAGACTTCCAGCAGCGGGCTCACGAGTGGTGGCTCCTCGGGTTCAGCAGCGCGCGCAGGTTCTCGCCGATGCCGTCGACCGCCTTGACCACCAGCAGCAGGCACAGGCCGGGCAGCACGGCCAGCCACCACGCGCCGGCGGACAGGAAGCGCATCGACTCGGCCAGCAGCACGCCGATCGACGGCTCGGCCGGGTCCACGCCCAGGCCGAGGAACGACAGCGCCGCCTCGTGCAGGATCGCGTGCGGGAACAGCAGCACCAGGCCGACCAGGAACTGCCCGACCAGGTGCCCGGCCACGTGCCGCCGGGCGATCCACCACGGGCTCCGGCCCAGTTGCGCGGACACCGTGATGAAGTCCGAGCCGACCACCTGCCGGGCCTGGCCGCGCAGCACGCGGGTCAGCGTCGGCCAGTGGGTCACCGCGACCGCGACGACCACCGCCTCCGTGCCGCCGCCCAGGGCGAACGCCAGCAGGATCAGCAGCACCAGGTGCGGCAGCGCCAGGAACAGGTCGACCAGCCAGCCGACGACCGCGTCCACCTTCGGACCGCCGACCGTCGCCGCGCAGGCCAGCACGAGCGCGATCAACGCCGACAGCGCCGCCGCCGAGGTGCCCACCACCAGGCTCAGCCGCAGCCCGGCGAGCACGCGGGCCAGCACGTCCCGGCCCAGCCAGTCGGTGCCGAACCAGTGCTCGACCGACGGCGGCCGGTTGCGCGCGGACAGGCCCGTGGTCTGCGCGGCGTCCGCCGCGAGCGTGCCCGCGACCACCACGGCCAGCACGAGCAGCGCCGAGGCGCCGAGGTAGGCCAGGGTGCGGGCGCGGCGGTCCAGGCGCGGCAGGACGGCGGTCACGAGCGCCTCCTGGCGTCGGCGAGCGCGGCCCGCGGGTCGACGGCGGCGTGCACGCGGTCGCCGATGGCGTTGCCCGCGAACACGAGGACCGTGGTGAACAGGGCGATGCCCAGCAGCAGCGGCACGTCCTGGCCCAGCGCGGCGGTCGTGGTGGCCGCGCCGAGGCCGGGGTAGGAGAACACCTGCTCGGCCAGCACCGAGCCGCCGAACAGCTCGCCGAGCGAGCCGAATTGGAGCAGCAGCGCCGGCGCGGCGGCGTTGCGCACCACCCGGTGCAGCACCAGGCCGAGGCCCCGCTCGCCCTGAGCCCTGGCGAACGCCACGTGGTCGCTGCCCATCGCCTCGATCACGGCCTGCCGGGTGTGCAGCACGACCGGGGCGACGCCCACCACGCTGAGCGTGATCGCGGGCAGCGCCAGGTGGTGCAGCCGGTCGAGCAGCGTCACCTCGGCGGCGGGCACGCCGATCGGCACGGCGCAGCACACCGGCGCCCAGTTCAGCGACACCGCGAAGGCGTACAGCAGGAGCAGCCCGACCCAGAACGTCGGCGCGGAGGCCAGCGTGTAGGACCACCAGGTGATCACCCGGTCGGCCGGGCGGCCCTGCCGGACACCCGCGACCAGGCCGAGCGCGAAGCCCAGCAGGCCGGACAGCAGCCAGGCCAGCGCCATGAGCGCCAGGCTCGTGAGGAACTTGTCGCCGATGACGTCCAGCACCGGCTGGTTGAACGTCGCCGAGAAGCCGAAGTCGCCCTGCAAGAGGTTGCCGAACCAGGACAGGAACCGCTCGGGGGCCGGGTCGTCCAGCCCCCAGCGCTCCGCGATCAGCGCCCGCTGCTCCGGGCCGATCGCCGTCACGTCCGCGCCGACGTAGGCGGCGACCGGGTCGACCGGGGAGTTGACCATCAGCGCGAAGGACGCCACGGCCACCGCGGCGAGCAGCAGCGCCAGTCGCACCAGCCGCCCGGCGGCGCCGCGCAGCAGGGCGGTCAGCACGTCCAGCGCCAGCCGGTGATGCCCCAGGTGATCGGCCAGCCGTGGCCGTGCGGTTCGACCTGCGCCGGGCCGACGTCCAGGCAGGAGTCGACGAAGTAGGTGTGGTCGAGGTTGACCAGCCAGGCCCACGGCGCGTCGGCGGCCGGGCCGAACCCGCGCTGGGCGTCCTTCCAGTGCCGGGTGGCCTCGTCGGGGTCGGTGGCGGCCATCGCCGCGCCCAGGGCGGCGTCGACCTCGGCGTCGGCGTAGAAGCCGGGGTTCCAGCTCTCCACGCCCGCCTGCTCCGACGAGTACAGGTTGTGCATCTCGGTGGGGTCGTGGCTGCCCCAGCCGAACAGCACCGCGTCGGCGTGCATGCGGGTGTAGATGACCTCCCAGCTCTCGCCCTTGGGCGTCACCTCGATGCCGACGGCCTTGAGCATGTCGGCCGCGGCGAGCGCGAGGCCCTGCCGCAGGGAGTCGGTGGCCGGGTAGAGGAGGGTGAACCCGGCCTTCACGCCGTCGCGCTCGCGGGTGCCGTCACCGTCGGCGTCGCGCCACCCGGCCTCGTCGAGCAGGCGGCGCGCGGCCTCCGGGTCGTTGTCGGCGACCGCGGTGGAGGGCTCGTACCAGGGCATGCCGTCGACCGGGCCGGTGGCGGGGCGGCCGTAGCCGTTGAGCACGCCGTCGACCAGGGCCTTGCGGTCCAGGGCGGTGTTGACCGCGCGCCGCACGGCCAGGTCCGAGGTGACGTCGTTGCCGATGGGGTTGCCGTCCTCGTCGGTGCGGCCGTCGGCGGGCTGGTAGGGGAACATGATGCCGCGGTTGTCGACGGACTGGACCCGGTGCAGCTCCATGCCGGGCATGGTGGTGGAGGCCAGCGAGGAGGGCAGCGCGGCCACGTCGACCTGGCCGGAGCGGGCCGCGGCCAGGGAGGCGTCCTCGCCGGTGAAGACGAACACGACGCGCTCGAAGGCGGGCTTGGCGCCGTAGTAGTCGTCGTTGCGCCGGACGATGAGCTGCTGCCCCTCGTCCCACTGCTCCAGCACGAACGGGCCGGAGCCGACGGGCTTGCGCGCGTAGTCGGGCCCGTGGGCGTGCTCGGGCACGATGCCCAGCGACACCAGGCGGTTGACGAAGGTGCTCTGGGGCCGGCTCAGGCGCAGTTCCACGGTGTCGTCGTCGACGGCCACGGCCTCCCGCAGGACGGTGACGTCGGTGAGGCCGCCGCTCTTGGCGGCCGTGGTGAAGGTGTAGGCGACGTCGCGCGCGGTGACCGGCCGCCCGTCGGTGAACCTGGCGTCGGTCCGGACGTCCACCGTCCACACCAGACCGTCGGGGCTCACCGAGTGGCGGGTGGCCAGGTCGTTGGCGATGCCGAGGTCGGCGTCGCGGGTGAGCAGGGTGGACTGGAACAGCGGGTTGCCGTAGCGGCCCCAGCCCAGCGTCGGGTCGTAGCCGTCCTCCGACTCGCCGCCGATGGCCAGCCTCAGCTCGGTCGGCGCGGGACCGCCGGTCCCGCCACCGCTGGAACAGGCCGTCGCGGCGGTCGCCGCGACGAGCACGACGGCGGCCAGCCGCCCGGGAATCCCACGCACCCCAATTGCCCCTCTCGTGTTGTTGCGAAGTATTCGTAACAAGCAGAGAGGGGCAACTGAGCCACCTGAGAGTCACATCACAGCATCAGTCCTGCCGGGCCCACGCCTTGGACAGCGCGACCTTGCCGCCCGTGCGCATCAGCGACCCCTCGTACAGGCGGGTGGCCAGCAGCACGATCACCACCACCGAGCAGGTCAGCACGCCCAGCGAAAGCAGCGCCTCCCACGCCTGCGCCTGACCGGCGAACAGCCGCACCGGCATCGCGACGGGCGCGGAGAACGGGACGTAGGACAGCACGCCCATCACCGCCGGGTTGTCGGCGAAGACCATCACCGCGAAGTAGGGGCCCATGACCAGCATCATCACCAGGCCCATGCTGGAGCCCAGGTCCTCCTGGCGGCTGACCAGCGAGCCCGCCACCGCCCACATCGAGGCCAGCAGCACGAACCCCAGCACCAGGAACGGCACGAACCAGCCCAGGGCCGGCGCGACGACCGCGAGCAGCTCGGACTGACCGCCCAGGCGCAGGGCGACGGGCGCGGCCAGGGCGAGCACCACCACCTGCCCGATGGTCAGCAGGGTGTGCCCGGCGATCTTGCCCGCCAGCATCGCCCGCACCGGGACCGCGGACACCAGGATCTCCACGATCCGGGTCTGCTTCTCGGTGACGGTGCCCTGCGCGATGGCCGCGCCGCTCATCCCGAACATCATGAACACCAGGGCGAACACGAGGATGACGACGAACCGCTTGCCCTCGTTGACCTCGGCCGGGTCCAGCAGGTCCACCGGCGGCGCGGTCGCCAGCGCGGCCACCACCTCGCCCGGCGGCTCGACCAGGGCGACCACGCGCACGCCGGTGGCCGACTCGCCGGTGGTGTCCGGCACGATCGCGGCGTCCACCTCCTCGGCGCGCACCAGCTCCTCCGCCGCGGCGGCGTCGTCGACCCGGCGGACGTCGAAGTCCTCGTCGCTGCCGAACGCCTCGGCCGCCTGCGACCCGACCACGGCCACCGGAGTGGCGCCGCCGCCGAACACGCCCGGCAGCACGGTCAGCGCGAACAGCCCCACCACCAGCACGGCGAAGCTGATCCAGAAACCCTTGGTGCGCACGAGGACCTTGACCTCGCGCTCGGCGACCAGCCGGGCCGCCGCGGTGAACGACACGCTCACATCGCCTCCTTGAAGATCTCGTCGAGCGTCGGGACCACCGGGCTGAAGGAGCGGACCGCGCCGCGCTCCAGGGCCGCGCGCAGCACGCCCTGGTCGTCGCCGCCGTCCAGCTCGAACACCACCCGCGGGCCGTCCAGCTCGACCACGCGGACGCCCGGCAGGTCGCGCACCCAGCCCGCGTCGGAGGACACGACCAGCTCGTGGCGCTTCGTCCCGTACCGCTCGCGCAGCTCCTCGCGCGTGCCGCTGGCGGTCACCCGGCCGCCCGAGATGATGACCACGTCGTCGCACAGCTGCTCGACCAGCGCGAGCTGGTGGCTGGAGAACAGCACCGGCACGCCGGCGGCGGCCCGCTCGCGCAGCACGCCGAGCACCACGTCCACCGCGATCGGGTCCAGGCCGGAGAACGGCTCGTCCAGCACCAGCACCTCGGGGTCGTGCACCAGCGCGGCGGCGATCTGCACGCGCTGCTGGTTGCCCAGCGACAGCTCCTCCAGCCGGTCGCCCGCGCGCTCGGTGAGGTCGAGCCGGTCGAGCAGGCGGTCGGTGTTCGCGCGGGCGGTGGCCCGGTCCAGGCCGTGCAGCCGGCCGAGCCACGCGATCTGGTCGGCCACCGCCATCTTCGGGTAGAGGCCGCGCTCCTCGGGCATGTACCCGAAGGAGGGCCGCGTCCCGGCGGTGAGCGGCCGCCCGTTCCAGGTCACCTCGCCGCCCTGCGGCGCGAGCACGCCCAGGACGATCCGCATCGTCGTGGTCTTGCCCGAGCCGTTCGCGCCGAGGAAGCCGGTCATCCGCCCGGGGCGGACGTCGAACGTCACGTCGTGGAGCACCCGGTGGTCGCCGAAGCTCCGGCTGATCGCCTTCACAGTCAACACGACGACGAGGCTATGCCGCGCCGCGCCCGCGGGGCGTCCTCCGCCGGACCCACCCGCCGGGTCCTCCTCGCGGCCTACCCGCGGCCGTCGCCGGGCTGGACGATGCCGCGCTCGTAGGCGAACACCACGGCGTGCGTGCGGTCGCGCAGGTCGAGCTTGCCGAGCACCCTGGACACGTGGGTCTTGACCGTGGTCTCCCCCAGGTACAGGGTGCGGGCGATCTCGGCGTTGCTGGCGCCGCGCGCCAGCTCGACCAGCACCTCGTACTCGCGGTCGGTCAGCTCGGGCGGCCGGTGCGCCGCCACGGGGCCGGTCCCCGGCCCGCCCCCGCCGTGGAACTTCGCGATGACGCGGCGGGTCACCTCGGGCGAGAGCAGCGCGTCGCCGCGGGCCACGATCCGGACGGACTCCACCAGGTCCTCCGGCGAGGCGTTCTTGAGCAGGAAACCGCTCGCGCCCGCCCGCAGCGCCTCGAACAGGTAGTCCTCGCGGTCGAACGTGGTCAGGATGACGACCTTGGTCGTGTTGCCGGGCCGGCCCAGGACGCGCCGGGTGGCCTCCAGCCCGTCCACGCGCGGCATCTGGACGTCCATGAGCACCACGTCGGGCCGCAGCCGCTCCACCAGGTCGACGGCGCGCTCGCCGTCGCCCGCCTCGCCGACGACCTCGATGCCGTCCTCCGTCCCGAGGATGACCCGGAACCCGGCGCGGACCAGGTCCTGGTCGTCGGCGAGCACGACGCGCAGCGGCAGGTCGGTCACTGTTGCCCCTCCTCGGTGGTGGTCGGCAGGGTCGCGCGCACCAGGTAGCCGCGGTCCTTGCGGGGACCGGACTCGAGGCGTCCACCGTGGACCGCGACGCGCTCCTTCATGCCCAACAGGCCGAAACCGGTGGTCCTGCCGCCCTCCCCGCCGGGCGCGGGCACGGCCGCGGCGCCGCGGCCGTCGTCGGCGATCTCGACCTCCAGCGCGCGGTCGAGGTAGCGGACCCGGACGTCGACCCGCCGCGCGCCCGCGTGCTTGACCACGTTGGTCAGCGCCTCCTGCACCACCCGGTAGGCCGACAGCGCGACGCCGTCCGGCACGGGGCGGGGCTCGCCGTGGGTGCTGTGCGCCACCTCCAACCCGGCGGACCGCGCCGTGTCCAGCAGTTCGGGCAGCCGGTCCAGGGCGGCCAGCTCGCCGTCCGGCGCGTCCTCCGCGACCGGGTCGGCCCGCAGCACGCCCAGCAGGCCGCGCAGCTCGCCGACCGAGTCGCGGGCGGTCCGCTCGACCATCAGCAGCGCGGAGCGGGCCAGCTCGCGGTCGGTGTCGAGCACGCGCCGCGCGGCGCCCGCCTGGATGCCCATCACCGACACGTGGTGGGCGACCACGTCGTGCAGGTCGCGGGCGATGCGCATGCGCTCGGCGACGATCGCGCCGCGGGTGTTCTGCTCCTGGGAGCGGCGCAGCTGCTCGGCGCGGTGCTCCAGCTCGGCCTGCCGGCGGGCGGACACCCAGGCGGTCTCGCCGACCACGTAGGCGGACAGGAAGAACAGGACGTTGAAGCCGAGTCCGTAGAGGACGGACGCCAGCACCGGGTCCAGCGGCCCGGTGACGTCGCCGTAGTCCTGCGGCGGTCCGATGAGGAACCGGACCAGGCCGAACCCGAGCCAGGCGAACATGACCGCGATGACCCCGATCCGCGACCAGCGGGCGACCACGCGGTTCCGCTCCCACGCGCCGGAGGTGCAGATCGCGACGAACAACGCCACCGAGGGCACGAAGTTGTCGCCGGTCTGCCGGGCCTGGGCGGCGATGAACAGCACGCCCACCACCAGGAGCACGGCGAGCGGGAACCGGCGGCGCACCGCCAGCGGTGCGGTCACCGCGACGCCCCAGAACAGCTGCTCGCCCAGCGAGGGCGCCGTGCCGAACGCCAACGCGCCCATGCTGTTGACCAGGACGGTCGTCACGAGCGCGCCGGCCATCACGCCCAGCGCGAGCACCACGTCCCGGCGTTGCTGGGCCGGTGTGGGCCCCGGTCTGCGCCACTCGGCCCACCGGGGTTCCGCGCCGGCGGGATCCGCGGTCGCCATGGCGACAACCTAACCGATGTGCTCCGCGTCGCCGGGCGACAGCGCTCCGTGTTCCCGCTCGTCGGCCAGGACGCGCGCGAGGGTGCTGCGCCCCAGCCCGCTCATCACCGGGTTGCTCTCGGCGTAGTACCAGACGAGGCCCATGGCCTGCTGGAAGGCCCACGCCCGGCCGCGCGCCCACTCGTCGTCGGCGCAGCCCAGGGCGGCGCGGAACACCCGCCGGGGTCCCGCGTCGAGCAGGTGCCAGGCGCCGACGAGGTCCAGCGCGGGGTCGGCCGGCCCGAACCCGCCGACGTCGATCACGCCGACCAGCCGCCCGCCCGCGACGAGCACGTTGCCGGGGATCAGGTCGGTGTGGCTCATCACGTCGGGGGCGTCGCCGCGCGGCAGCAGGCGCGCGTCCGCCCACAGCCGGCGCAGCCGGGGCACGTCCAGGAGGTGCCCGCTGCGCTCGAAGCAGGTCTCCAGCCACGCGTCGTGGGTCCGCAGCTCCCCTCCCCTGCCACCGCCGCGGAACACCCGGCCGCGGGTGTCCACCGCGCGCACGCCGCGCACGAACGCGGCCAGGTCGCGCGCGAACGGGGCGGACCCGGCGAGGGCGTCGGGCGTGGCCGGCTCGCCGGGCAGCCAGGTCTGCACCGACCAGGGCAGCGGGAACCCCGCGCCGGGTTCGCCCGGGGCGACCGGTTCGGGCGTGCGGAACGGGGTGCGGCCGAGCAGCTCGCGGGCGGCGTCGGCCTCGGCCGCGAGCTGCCGCCGGACCTCTTCGGGGTCGCCGGGCCGCAGCGGGAAGCGGGCGGCGAGGTCGTCGCCGAGGCGGAAGATCGCGTTGACGGTCCCGTGCGCGGCGACGGCCCGCACGGGCAGGTCCCGCCACCGGGGGAACTGGTCGGCCACCAGCGCGCGGACCGTGGCCGGGGTGACGGTCAACTGGTCGGCGTGCATGTCCACCGGGGCAGCCTCGCCGGTCCCGATCTCCGGCCGCAACCGGTTTGCGCCTGCCCCATCATGGTCCCGTGCGCAGGCGCGTGTTGCTCGGGTCCGCCGCGGTCGCCATCATCGTGGCCGTGGTGCTCGGCAGCGCGTTCGCCTTCCAGCGCAAGCTCGTCTTCCTGCCCTCGGGCGGTCCGCTGCCCGCGGCGGCCGACGTGCTGCCCGGCGGCCGCGACGTCACCCTCGCCACTGCCGACGGGCTGGACCTGTCGGCCTGGTACTTCCCCGCGCCCGGCGCGCGGGCCGCCGTGCTGGTCGCGCCGGGCAACGCGGGCAACCGGTCGATGCGCGTGCCGCTCGCGAGGGCGCTCACCGCCCGGGGCCTGTCGGTGCTGCTGCTGGACTACCGGGGTTTCGGCGGCAACCCCGGCTCGCCGACCGAGGCGGGTCTGGCGCTCGACGTCCGGGCGGCCCGCGACTTCCTGCTCGCCGAGACCGGCCTGCCGCTGCTGTACTTCGGGGAGAGCCTGGGCTCGGCCGTGGTCGCGGAGCTGGCCGTGGCGCACCCGCCGGTGGGGCTGGTGCTGCGCTCGCCGTTCACCGACCTGGCCGCGGTGGGCCGGGTGCACTACCCGTTCCTGCCGGTGCGGTGGCTGCTGCTGGACCGGTTCCCGACCGCCGAGCACGCGGCCGCGACCAGCGCGCCGGTCACCGTCGTCTACGGCTCCGCCGACTCGGTGGTCCCGCCCGACCAGAGCCGCGCGGTGGCCGCGGCGGCGGGCGGTCGCGCGGTGGAGGTGCCGGGCGCCGACCACAACGACCGGGTGCTGCTCGACGGCCCGGAGGTGGTGGCGGCGGTCACCGCGCTCGCCTGACCCGGAACACCGCGAACCCGACCAGCGCGGGCAGCGCCACCGCCGCGCCCGCCAGCAGCCACCCGCCGGTCGTCATGGTGGTCAGCGACGCGCCGGTGGCGGTGTAGACGAGCGTGGCGGGCACCACGCCGAGCGCCGTGCCGGCCGCGAACGAGCCGACCCGCACGCCGGTGAGCCCGGCGGTGTAGTTGACCAGGCCGAACGGCACCACCGGCAGCAGCCGCAACGCCACCACGGCGGCGAAACCGTGCCGTTCGAGCACCCGGTCCACGCGGGCGAAGCGCCCCTCGGCGGGCCGGACCGCGTCGCGCCCGAGCCCGCGGGACAGCGCGAAGCCGACCAGCGCGCCCAGCGTCACGCCCGCCACCACCACCCCGGCCCCGAGCCACGGCCCGAACACGACGCCGCCGAGCACGCTCAGCACGGGTTTGGGCACCAGCACCGACGACCCGGCCGCGCAGACCGCCACGAACACCAGCGGCGCGGCGGGCCCGGCGGCGTCGACCCAGCCGCGGACCTCGTCGACGCCGGGCGTGACGCCGGTGGCGACGCCGACCGCGAACAGCGCGACGAGCGCGGCGAGCAGCGCGAGCCGGACGAGACCTGCCCACGACCGCCCGTTCACCCCGCCCAAACTACTTGGCCCGGGAATCGCCCTGCGGGATGGTGGAGCGGTGACGGGGGACTTCAGGGGGCTGGTCGAGGTGCTGGGGGTGCCGGCGCACCCGGGTGGGCTGGTGGTGCGGCGGCCCGAGCTGAGCATCGGCGTGGTGCGGCTGGTGTCGCGGCCGTCCGGGCTGGAGGTCGACGTGCTGGCGCGGCAGCCGTCGGACCGTCGGGACGCGACCCGGCGGCAGCGGGAGGTCCGCGGCGGTCACGCGGTCGCGCCCGCGCCGCGCGTGCTGCTGCCCGATCCCGACGAGGGCCTGGAGCTGCGCCTCGGCGTGCTCGACGACAGCGGGCGCGCGCACTGGGCGTACCCGGTGCGGGAGTCGAGTCGGACCGGCGACCGCCACACCGGCGGGTTCGGTCCCGAGCACCACCGGACCTTCCTCCTGCCGCCCGCCTTCGGCGAGGTCTCGCTGGTGTTCGCCTGGCCGGAGATCGGGTTCCCCGAGGCGGTGGTCACCCTGCCCCTGCCCGACCGGGGCGCCGTCGAGCGCGGCGCCACGTCGATCTGGGACGCGCCCGTCGCCGCCGTGCCGGCCGCCGGGCGGTTCGCGGACCGGGACGCCCGCCACGTGGGCGCGGTGGCCGTCGAGACCGGCGTGGCCGTGACCGCCCCGAGGGTCCTGCACCGGGGCGACCACGCGGCGGTCGTGCTGACCCGGCTCGCCGCGGTCGAACCCGGGCTGCTGTCGGCGTCCGTCGTGGGCGTGGCCAGGGGCGGGGTCGCGAACGCCCTCATGGGTCCCCCGGGCGCGCCGCCCGACCTCTCGCGGCGGTCGCGGGGCCGCACCGGACCGGACCTGGCGGTCGTGCGCGGCGCGGAGGCGTTCCGGCTGCCCGTGGACTCCGCGGAGGCCGGCGGCGGCTCCGGGCGCATGGTCACCGACTCCCGGTACGTCTTCGACGCGCCCGCCGACGACGTCCTCGACCTGCTGGTCACCTGGCCGGCCGTCGGGTTGCCCGATGCCCTCGTCCGCCTCCCGCTGATCCCGCCGCAGCGTACTGAACGTTAAGCAAGTGCCACTCAGCGCAACTCTTCCACCGCTCGTCGTGGCCTGCTTGACCGGTTAATTGCCGCGCTGCCACCGTCGGCCCCGCCACCAACGACGACCGGCGAGGAGACCGAACATGCCAAGACACGTGGGGAAGCTGGCCGTGGTCGCGGCGCTCGTGGCCACCGCCGCGGCGCAGCCGCCCGCCGCCGCCCGCGGCCGGGACTGGGTGGCCGCGTGGGCGGCGAGCCCCGTGGTCGGCAGCGAGATCCCCTGGAGCTCGTGCCCGGCGGGCGGGGGCCTGGCCGACCAGACCGTGCGCAACGTCGTGTTCACCAGCGCGGGCGGCAGGTCCGTGCGGGTGCGGTTGACCAACGCCTTCGGCGCCCGGCCGCTGAAGGTGGGCCGGACCTCGGTCGCGGTGCGGGCGTCCGGCGACGCGGCCGTGCCCGGCACGCTGCGCCAGGTGACCTTCCAGGGCCGGCGGGAGGTCGTCGTGCCGCCGGGCCGGGAGGTCTTCAGCGACCCGGTGCGCCTGGACGTGGAGGCCCTGTCCACGCTGCTGGTCAGCGCGTACGTGCCGGAGGCCACCGGGCCGCTGACCAACCACCCGTTCACCGCCCAGGGCAACTACCTGGCCGCCGGCGACCGGACCGGCGCGGTGTCGGGCGGGTTCTCGGACACCCCGTGCTGGATGGTGGTCAACGGGGTCGACGTGGCGCCCTCCGGGCGGGTGGCGGGCACGGTGGTGGCGTTCGGCGACTCCATCACCGACACGGCCAACACCACCGGCAACGCCAACCGCCGCTGGCCGGACTTCCTGGCCCGGCGGCTCGACGCGGTGAAGGGCCGGACGCTGTCGGTGGTGAACGCGGGCCTGGGCGGCAACCGGCTGCTCGCCGACCGCGAGGGCGAGCCGTTCTACGGCGTCGCGGGCGTGACGCGGGTGGAGCGGGACGTGCTGTCGCAGACCGGCGTCAAGGCGGTGATCATGCTGCTCGCGGTCAACGACATCGGCTACAGCGCGTCGGCGGCGGACCTGATCGCCGGGCACCGGGAGGTGATCAGGCAGGCGCGGGCCGCGGGCGTGGAGGTCCACGGCGGCACGGTGCTGCCGTTCAAGGGCTCGTTCATCTGGACGGAGGAGCGCGAGGCGACCTGGCGGACCCTGAACGACTGGATCCGCACCTCCGGCGAATTCGACGGCGTGGTGGACTTCGCCGCCGCGACCGCGGCGCCGGGCGACCCGGCCACGCTGAACCCGGCCTACGACAGCGGTGACCACCTGCACCCGAATGACGCGGGCACCGAGGCCATGGCGAACGCGGTGGACCTCCCCGCGCTGCTCGGGAAGCGCTGATCCCCCGGTCTACGCGAGTCGCGTCAAGTCGTCCAACAGGTTGTCCACGTCGACCTCGCCGCCGGACGTGCTCCGGGTCAGCAACAGCGAAAAGTTGATCACTGGGCGGTTCCAGTCCGTGAGCGGGTCGTCGATCCGGGTCAGGGCCGGGGAGTCGTCGGCTCCGCGCCCTGCCCGGTCCGCCCCGTCGGCCCGGTTCCCGACCTTGTCCAGGAAGTCCAGGGTGAACGCGGTGACCGGGTTGTCCCGTACGATCACCTCCAGCGACCGGCGGTCCGGCAACCTGCCCGTGCTGATGACGTCGGCCAGCCTGCCGTCGGAGTCGGCCACGTAGCGCTCGGCACGACCGTCGTACCGGCTGGTCAGGAAGACCCTGAGGTACTCCGCCAACCAGCGGGTCGCCGCGTCGCGGTACGGCGGGGGCGAGTGGCGGAACAACCGCCGGACGTCCCCCGTGCCAGGCAGTGCCATCACCCCCTGCAGGGAAGCGGAGGGGTTCGGCTCGTTCGTGCTGCCACCGTCCAGCACCCGCGACCAGGCGAGCACCAACGCCAGCTCATGAGCGGTCCGCACGTGCCGCCGTTCGAGGTCGGCCACCGCCGCGTCGTCGACGCCCCCGACCGCGACGCCCTCCGCCCCAACGGGACGCCGGTGCCGTCCGGACCTCCGGTCCGATCGCGCGCGAAGTTGCCGCAACTCCTCCTCCGCATCCGCCAACAGCCGCCCGCGAACCTCGTAGTCGCGGCGGTAGATCGCGTACTGGGTCTGCCAGTCGGGCGCGTCGACGGGGTCGTCCAGTGCGGGCTCGTCACCCAGCGCCCCGGCGTACCCAGGTGGCCTGACGCCCTTGCAGCGGCACCAGAGGGCGGCCAACCGCTCCAGCACGGCGTCGACTTCGCGCAGGTCGCCCCGCGAGTGGCGACTGGCCGCTTCACCGCCCAGCGCCCTGGTGACGACCCAGTCGATCATCTCCCACTCCGGGATGTCGTCCTTCCCGCTCAAGCACTTGCAAATCCTCTGATAGAGCGTGTTGTGCCGACCCACCGCCCAACGAGGCCTGACCTTCTCCGCCTCCACCGCCTCGGTGAGCTGCGTCAGCGACTCGAAGCCGGAGAGCACGACGGTCAGCAGTTCGCTGATGAGCTCACCGGCCGCGGGACCCAGTGGGCAGGTGCGGATGAAATCGGGGCCGACAGCTCCCGGAGGGCGCCCGACCGCGCCACCCGGCCCACCTCGCCCAGTGCCCAAGCCGTGCCTCCTCGGTCAGCAGGACCCGCGTCGCGCGGAGGGGGCGCGGCCGAACCGCCGCCCGACGTCCGGGGGCGCGGGAGGTCCAGAATGCCGCACGCGCGGAGACCGTCCGCACAGCACCCCGCCGAAAGGCTCGGCAATTTGTTGCGACCGGAACGGCGCACCCCGGGCGAACAGGGAACAGTTTTGTCGCGAAGATCATTTTCGATACGCACTGAAAACCGTACGTTCGTAACGTTGACGGGGCGGAGGGCTACCTGTTCCAGCAGGACCCTCCGCCCCCTTGACCACCCGATGCCCTGCCCGGAACCAACGGAGCTCGCGTCGGGAGTTCTATGACCGTCCATACAATCCCCAGGAACGGTCACCTGCCGCAACACTGTAGGTGATCCCGCGAACGTCCTCGAACGTCCCGAGCCGTTCAAAACCGCCCTGAGCTGGGGAAACAGCGATCACCTTCACCGTATCGTGCTACAAGCCGGCCAACCCGGGACCACTGGCCGACGCCACGGCCGGACGTTCCGACACGTCCCGCGGAGCCAAAGAACCCTCAATTTTGCGGAAATGAGCCTCACGCGGCGACAACGTCACCGCCCTCGACACGCCGACGGGGTCCCGTTTTTTACATCGCCCCCGGTGCGAGTAACGTTGCGCAACACCTTCGGGGCACGCGGAGTTCCAGCTCCGCGCACATCTGCCGCACAACGCCGTGCCACTCGGTGCTACCCCGACAAGCCCTTGCCCGGAACCAGAATTGCGAAAGGAGTGGCGTTCGTGGCCACCCGTTCGGGACCTCGCGCGTCCCGTGAACCCTCCCCGCGCACCGGTCGGGGGACGAGCTCCCGAGAGCCGGTCACCCGGTACTCGACCCCATCCAAGCAGAAGCTGCTGCTGTTGATCGCCGTGTCGGCGTTCACGGTGACCCTGCTGGTCATCGGGCTCGACCTGCCCTCGGCACTCGCGGCCGTCGGCGGGATCGGGTTCGTCGCCCAGCAGCTGGCCCGTTGGCTGCTCGATCCCCAGAGGACCGACTCGGGCGTAGCCGGCGGGGAGGACGACGGCCCCTCCGGCAACGAGCCCGTGCCGGACGAGCACGGGGACGGGTTGCCGCCGGCTCCGACCGTTGCGATGTGACCCGTGAGTGTCGACCGCCAGTTGGCGGACCTGTTGAACCGCAGCCCGCGGGTTGACCGGAAGGTGCTCGGGGAAGCGCTGCAGGTGCTCCGGCGCGCCTCCGGCCTGCCCGTGCAGGACTTCGCCCGCAAGGCCGAGCTCTCCCCGACCCTGCTGGGACAGGTGGAAAGCGGCAAGGACGTGCCCAACCAGGACGTGCTCATGGGTTATCTGCAGGCTGCCGGGATCGAGCCGCCGGCCCGACGCGTGGTGCGCTCCATCTGGGAACAAGCCCGCAAGGAGGACACCGGCAGGCACACCGGCCCCGCCCGCGACGCGGCGGACCCACGCCGGCGACGACCTCCCGGCGACCGACAGCGCCGTCGCGTGCTGTCGGTCGCCGACCCCGCGATGTGGCCGCTCCCGGAGGAGGTCACGACCGCGCGGGACTTCACCGCCACGATGGAGAAGATCAAGAAGAGCACCGGCATGTCGTACCGGGAGCTGCACGAGGCCAGCAGGAAGCGCGGTTTTCCCGTGTCGCGCACCAGCCTGCACAACCTGTGCACCAAGCCGAAGCCGCTCAAGGCGCCCGATCCCGTCGTGTGCCTGCTCCTGGTGGCTGGCGCGACGCCGGCGCTGGTGGAGCGCTGGCTCAAGACCTGGCAGCGGTTGTCGATGGAAAGCGGAGAAGAGGCGCCCACCCCCACCTGTCCGACCGACGCCACCGCAGGGGCCGCGGGTGCGGAGGACGAGGTGGCCGAGATCCCGAACCCGACCCCTGCGCCCGGTTCGGGGGTCGGCGACGCGGCACGGGTACCTCCGGCGCACCAGGGCGCCGCGAAGGAGACGCGGTCGCTCACCCCGCTGCTCGTAGGAGTGATCGCCCTGCTCTGCGTGGCACTGGCACTCACCTGGTGACGGCCGCGGCGACAGCGGTCCGCCCGACTCGGGCGGACCGGGTGCCGGAACGCCGGACCTTCCCCGCGCCGCCAGCCCGGTACCAACTCCTCCTGCGTTTCCCGATACAGAGAGAAATGGATCCGATTTCTTCCAGGAAATGAGTGATGCCCTGCGGGAGCACCTGGATCACAGGTGTCCCGCAGGGTTCACTCGACTGGCCGGTCCGGCCGTTCGTCCCGCAGTGGCGATCAGCCGAGGATGTTGACCAGGATCTTGGAGACGTCGATGTCGTCGATCAGGTCCAGGTTGTTGAGGGCCTCGACCAGGGCCTCCTTGAAGACCAGGTTGTTCGCGATGTCGACGTCCTTCAGGACGTTCTCCAGCTCGACCTCCAGCAGGTCCAGCTCGGTCCCGTTGAGCACCTTGTTGCCGCTCAGGATGTCGCCGAAGGTGATGATGGCGTCCGGCAGCACGTCCACGTCGACGTCGACGTCGCAGACGACGAGGTTGATCAGGCCGACCGGGGAGTTCAGGCAGTCCACGTCGGGCTTGTCGGTCGCCAGGGCCGCACCCGAACCACCGAAGAGCAGCGCACCGGTGAGGGCGGTGAGAGCAGCACCCGAGACGAGACGCTTCAACAACTTGGGCTCCTAGTTTCGAAGTTCTGGCTGCGCCGATCGGCGCTGGACAAATGTAAGCAGAGTCCGGAAAAGGTGCGCACGCGTCCTTTCGGGTGACCAGCCGAAAAGAGTCCCGAGAATTGCTCCTTTCGTCGGATCAGTTCACATATCACTCCGACCGGAACTTTTCATGTCCCACCTATCCTTCTCACGGGCACCTCCGTCGCGCTCCGTTCAAACGCGACCGGAAGGGTGATCCGCAATGCAGAGCGAGGCTCATCTCCAGCCGACGACCCGAACCGTTCCCGCACGTTGCGACGAGCACCCGCACAAATGCAGAGGCCCACTCCTGCGCACTCGGTAACCGAGAGCGCCAAAACGTGGCGAACAGGTGAATCCGCGCCGATTGCGGACTCCCGCACACGCCAGTGACACACGTCACATGGCATGGAGTCCGAAACGTCCGGATCCGTCCGCGGCGACGGCCGCTCAGCGCTCCGCGGCACCGCGCTCGATGCGGCTGACCGGCACGACGACCAGGTCGTGCACGCGCCAGTCGAAGTCCCGGGCCCACCGGCCCAGGTCCTCCAGGCGCTCCAGGAGGCCGTCCTCGCCCGTCGGCACGACCAGCAGCTCGCCGACGAACACGTGGCCCTCCTCGCGGACGCGCAGCCACGCGTCGGCCACCCAGTCGTGGTCCAGCACGGCGGCCAGCAGCCGGTCCGGCAGCGGGTGCGGGTCGCGGCCGCCGACCACCTGCGGGCGGCTGTCCATCAGGTTCGCCACCGCGCTCCGCGTGGTGTTCACCCCGTCGCGGACGATGTCGCCGCCGATGACCAGCGCGGCCGCCGCGTCGGCCCACCACAGGCCGAACCCGATGCCGAGCACGCCCAGCACCGCGGCGCCGGCCGTGAGCCAGTCGGCGCGGTTCATCTCCGCGTCCGCGTACAGCACCTTGTCGTGGAGCTGCCGGGCGATCTTCAGCTTGACCCGGCCCAGCAGGATCGCGGGCACCATGGTGGTCAGCAGCACCGCGATCATCACCCAGCCCAGCCACACCTGGACGCCGAGCACCTCGACCAGCCCGATGGGCGCGCGTTCGCCCGCCAGCAGCCTGGCCAGGGAGTCGTACACGACGTAGCCGCCCAGGCCCAGCAGCGCCACCGAGCCCGCCAGGAACGCCACGCTGACCGACCGGTGGTAGCCGTAGGGGAACCGCGCGTCGGGCGGCCGGTTGCGGTACCGGGCGGCGATCAGGAACGCGGCGGGCGGCACCAGCCCCAGCATGTCCTCGATCCAGGCGGCCTTCATCGCCTGCGACTGGCCGAGGGTGACCGCCAGCAGCGCGACGGCCGCCGCGAAGAACGCGATCGTCCACCACTCCAGCCGCACCGCGCGCCGGTGCAGCGCCGCCTTGTCCGGCGGCAGCTCGAACCTGTCCTGCACCCTCACGGGCGGCCCGTCAGCCGGGCGACCTCGCCGTCCGGCAGGTCCAGCAGGAACCGCTCCACCTCGACCTGCCACGCGTTCTCCCCCAGCGGCAACGCCCACACGTGCCCGTCCGCGTACGGGTGGGTCAGCGACGCCTGCTCGATCCAGGGCGACTGCTCCTCAAAACCACCGACCACGAGGTCCAGCTCGCCGTTGCCCAACGCGGTCATCAGCGCCGACTCCGAGCCCCGCCGCCACTCGACGCGGGCGCCCAGGCCGTCCGCGAACCGCTCCACCAGTTCCACCTCCGCCCCCGCCGGCTCGCCGTCCCCGACCTCGGTCCACGGCGGGTTGTCGGTGACGCCCGCGCGCAGCGCGCCGCCCCGGACGCGCTCCAGGGCGCCGTCCACGTCACGCGGCAGCCCGCAGCCCGCCACCACCAGGGCCAGGACGAGGGAGGTCAACCACCTCATCCGCGGAACGGGGCGGTGAAGCAGGCGAGCCGGCCGCCCGCCGTGCCCGCCTTGCCCGGTTCGGTGGCCGTGGTCGGCATCTCGTGCAGCACGATCGAGGCGGGCACGCGGTCGCCGAAGTCGAACGGCACCGTGGTCTCCGCCGTGCCGTTGCCCTCGCCGTCGGTGGCCAGGTCGAGCCAGATCTCGTTCTGCGGGTTGGCGTAGGCCGGGTCGGTCGACGGCTGGTCCGGCGTCGCGTTGGGGTCCTGCTCGTGCTGGTAGTGCGGTCCGGCGTCGGCGCCGGTCTTGCCGCACGGGTCCGTGTGGGCGTGGGCGGCGTAGCCGCGGTCGGGCTGGAGCTGCGAGGCGGTCAGGCGCACGGTCGTCGTGCCGTCGCCCTCGAACACCTCCAGCTCCAACTCGGCGCCGGGCGGCGCGGCGGTGGGGTCGTAGGTGAAGGCGGTGTCGGCCTCGGAGACCTCGGCGAGCACCCCGACCTGCCGGTTGGTGACCGCCGACTCCGACGTGGCGGTGGACTCCGGCCCGGCGGCGTCGGTGCCCGATCCGCCGCAGCCCGCGGTGGTGCAGAGCGCGGCCACCAGGACGATGCCCATGCGCATGGTGGTTCCCCCTCGACTGCGTCGTTGTGGTCAACGACCGACTACCCTCGTCACTCCGCGTGAAAACGTCGTCGCGGGCGGAGAGGCCGGCGCGGACCGCCGGAACCGGCGGCGCCCCGGCGTGGCCGACCGGGCGGGTCGCCGTCCCCGGGAAGCGGGCGGTGCTACGTTTCGGGTTCGCCGACCAGGAGGAACCGCATGGCCATCGAGGTGCACGACGTCCCCGACGAGAAGCATTTCGCCGCTGTCGTGGACGGGGTGCCTGCCGGCCGGGTCGAGTACCTGCGGACCGCGGGGCTGATCGCCTACACGCACACCGAGGTCGACCCGGCGTTCGAGGGCAAGGGCGTGGGCAGCGCCCTCGCCAAGGCCGTGCTGGACCAGGCCCGCGAGTGGGGGCTGCCGGTGCTGCCGCAGTGCCCGTTCATCGCGAGCTACATCGCCCGCCACCCCGAGTACGCCGACGTCGTCTACCGCCGGTCGGAGCCCACCGGCTGACCACGTGCATGGTCTCCCCCACCCCGAATGGGTGTCGCACCCGATGGTGACGGCCACGTGCGCCGACAACACTGTCGGTGTCCGATGACCCAGAGCGCAGTGGGAGGGGGAGCCGTGAACGCCTTCACCGCGCTCCGACCGGTCCACCACCGAGCCCCGCGGAACGGAGCCATGCAAGCGTCCGACATCGCCGCCAACGTGCCGACGGTGACCGTCAACGACTCCGTGTCGTGGGCGTGGCGTGTGATGGCGGTGAACCGGCTCCCGGGACTCGTCGTGGTGGACGAGGCCGGTCGGCCGCTCACCGTGCTGCCCGGGACCCAGGTGCTCCGCCTCGCCGTGCCCGAGTCGTTCCAGCAGGACCCGGCCCTGGCGCGGACCATCGACGAGGCGCACGCCGACCTGTTCTGGGAGGAGCTGGCCGACCTCACCGTAGGTGACTGCCTGCCGCCCAAACGCGCTAAACCCCTCACGGTCGCGGCCGACTCGACCATACTCGAGGTCGCGGCCCTCATGTGCCGCGTGCACAGCCCACTGGTCGCGGTCGTCGCGGACGACGGCTCGCTGACCGGGGCCATCACCCTGGAGCGGCTGCTGACCAGCCTCGCGGTGTCGCGCCCCGACGCCTGACCGGCCCGACGCCCGACCCGCTCCTCGCCGGTGACCGCCACGCGCGGCCCGCACCGCCCGTCCCCGCCCCGGTGACCGCTACACGCAGCCACCCGCCCTCGCCCGTCCCGGCGGCCGCCACGCGCGGCCACCACCCTTGCCCGTCCCCGCCCCGGCGGTCGCCACGCGCGACCGTCGGCGCACCGGTGAGCGCCGTGCGCGGCCGCCACCGGCGCCCGTCCCCGCGACCGCCGCGCGCGGTCGCCGCTGTCGCCCGTCCCCCGCCCCGGTGGCCGCCTTCGCGCGGCCACCGGTGGTTCACCGTGTCCGGAGGTCGTCCTTTGCCCTTCCCTGGGTCGCAGACATGAGCCCGTTCCTGGCCATCGGCGTCTTCGCCGTCGCCTTCTTCTTCATCGCGACCGAGAAGGCCGACAAGGTCAAGGTCGTGCTCATCGCGTCCGGCGTGATGGCCCTGCTCGGGATCGTGCCGGGCAGCGAGGTGTTCTTCTCCGAGCACGAGGGCATCGACTGGAACGTCATCTTCCTGCTGTTCGGCATGATGGTGATCGTCGGCGTGATCAAGCAAACCGGGGTGTTCGACTACCTCGGCATCTGGGCGGCCAAGCGGTCGCGCGGCAGGCCGTACCGGTTGATGGTGCTGCTCATGGCGATCACCGCGATCGCCTCGCCGTTCCTGGACAACGTCACCACCATCATGCTGGTCGCCCCGGTCACGATCGTGGTGTGCAACCGGCTGCGCATCCCGGCCCAGCCCTACCTGATCGCCGAGATCCTGGCCTCCAACATCGGTGGCGCGGCGACCCTGATCGGCGACCCGCCGAACATCATCATCGGCAGCCGGGCGGGCCTGACCTTCAACGACTTCCTGGTGCACATGGCGCCGATCACCGTCGTGGTCTTCGCGTTCTTCGTGCTGTTCACCAGGGTGCTGTTCCGCAAGTCGTTCCGGTACAACCCGGAACACGTCGAGTCGGTGATGGCGCTGCAGGAGAAGCGCGCCATCACCGACACCCGCCTGCTGGCGCGCTGCCTGGTCGTGCTGGCGGTGGTGGTCCTCGGGTTCGGCCTGCACGCCGTGCTGCACGTGGAGCCCGCGATCGTGGCCCTGCTCGGCGCGGGCGCGATGGTGATGGTGTCCAAGATGGACGTCGGCGAGGTGCTGCGCGAGGTCGAGTGGCCGACGCTGGTGTTCTTCATGGGCCTGTTCGTGATGGTGTCGGGCCTGCTGCACACCGGCGTGATCGGGGCCATCGGCGAGTGGTCGGTCGAGGCGGTCGGCGACGACTACTTCATGGCGGCCACCGCGCTGCTGTTCGGCTCGGGCGTGCTCGGCGCGTTCTTCGACAACATCCCGTACGTGGCGACCATGGCGCCGGTCGTGGAGGGGCTGGTGGCGCAGGCGCCGGACCCGGCGACCGGGGAGGCGCTGTGGTGGGCGTTCGCGCTGGGCGCGGACTTCGGCGGCAACGGCACCGCCGTGGCGGCCAGCGCGAACGTGGTGGCCATCGGCATCGCCGCGCGGGCCGGGCACCGGATCTCGTTCTGGCAGTTCACCAAGTACGGCGCCCTGGTCACGGTGCTGACCATCCTGATGGCGTGGGCGTACGTGTGGCTGCGGTACTTCTGACCCGGTCGACCCGCTGCGCGGTCAGGGCTCGATGAGACCGACCCTGATCGCGTAGCGGGTCAGCTCCAGGCGGTCGCGCAGGCCGAGCTTCTGGAGCAGGTTGGCGCGGTGCCGCTCCACGGTCTTGACGCTGATGAACAGCAGGTCCGCGATCTCCTTGGACGAGTGGCCCTCCGCGACCAGCTTCAGGATCTCCTCCTCTCGGTCGGTGATGGCCCTGGCGGGCAGGGCGCCCTCCCGGGCGCGGTCGAGGTAGTCGCGGATCAGCGCGGTCACCGCGCCCGGGTACAGGAACGGCTCGCCGCGCATGGTGGCCCGGCACGCCTCCACCAGGTCGCGGTCGGCCACGGACTTGAGCACGTAGCCGGACGCGCCGACCTTGAGCGACTCGAAGAAGTACTGCTCGTTGTCGTACATGGTCAGGATGAGGATGCGCAGCCCCGGTTGCAGCCGGGACAGCTCGCGCGCCGCCTGGAGGCCGGTCATCCGGGGCATCGCGATGTCGAGGATGGCGAGGTCGGGTTCTTCGCGCCGCGCGGCGGCGATGGCTTCCGCGCCGTCGCCCGCCTCGGCCACGACCTCCAGGTCCGGTTCGCCGTCCAGGATGAGCCGGACGCCGCGGCGGACGAGCGAGTGGTCGTCGGCGAGCAGGATGCGGACGACCATCACGCACCCACCGGGACGCGCAGGCGGACGGCCGTGCCGCCGCCCTCGGCCGGTCCGAGTTCCAGGTCGGCGCCGATGAGCAGCGCGCGTTCCCTCATGCCGGTGATGCCCGCCCCCTCCTCGGCGCCGCGCAGGCCGCGGCCGTTGTCGCGCACCAGCAGCTCGACGCCCCGGCCCGCGCGCCGCAGCGACAGGTCGACGTGCGTGGCGCGGGCGTGGCGCGCGGTGTTGGTCAGGCACTCCTGGGCGACGCGGTAGACGACCAGTTCCCTCTCCTCCCCCAAGGGTGGCAGGTCCGGGTCGAACCTGCTGCGCGCGGTCAGCCCGTCGTGGGCGGACATCTCGGCGGTGAGGGCCTTGAGCGCGCTGGCCAGCCCCAGCTCCTCCAGCACGCCGGGCCGCAGCCGGCGGGCGATGCGGCGGATCTCGTCCAGGCCGGCGCGCGTGGTCTCCTGCACCTGGCGCAGTTCGGCGCGCACGTCCTCGGGCGCGTGGTCGGCGACCCGCTTGAGGTCCAGCAGCACCGCGGTGAGCGTCTGGCCGACCTCGTCGTGCAGCTCCCGGGCGATGCGGCTGCGCTCGGCCTCCTGCGCGGACAGCGCCCGCGCGGCGCTCAGGCCGCGCTCGGCCTCCAGCCGGTCGAGCATCCGGTTGAACGCCCGGATCAGCTCCGGGATGTGGCCGCGGCCGGCCACCGCGGGCCTCGGGTGCGGTTTGAGCAGGTCGGTGGTCGACATGGCGTGGGTCAGCCGGTCCAGCGGGGCCAGGCCGACGCGCAGCAGCACGGCGTCGATGACCAGCATCGCGGCCAGGCCCGCGCTCACCACCAGGGCCTCGGTCAGCAGCACGGGCGTGGACACGGTGACGGGGCCGAGCGTCAGCACGCCCGTGGCCACCACCAGCACCGCCGCGTTGAGCAGGAAGATCCGCCAGAACAGGAACACGCACGCCTCCGATCCACCAGGCTCCCGGGAGCGCTCCGGGACGTCCATCCGTGGTGGCACCCATGTTGCCCCGGTGGCGGTCACCCCGGGGATTGGGTGCCGGGCCCGATGGCCCGGCGGCGGGCGCGGGCGGGATGGTGGGCCGGACCTGCGGGAGGAGGGCCATGCGGCTCGCGGACGGGGCACCGGAGCGGTCCCGGGAGCGGACGGGCGGCGGCCGCCGCGGCTGGGCGTGGGCCCTGTCGGGGTCGGCGACCGCGCTGGTGCTGGTGGGCGTGGTGCTCGGGTCGGGCGTGCTGATCGGCGTCGGCCTGGTGCTGACCGGCGTGGGCGGGCCACACGGTGGACTGGAAGAGGGCCCCCCCCGCGGGGACCCCCACCCGGGGACACAAGCACAGAAAAAA